>CAYYZT010000288.1:2671-4787 GCA_964476015.1 uncultured Chitinophaga sp. | reverse complement strand
CACATCAAAATGTGCGCGTGCAAAAGCTTCCAATGCCTGTATGGATTCCTCGTTATCCGTTTTTTGCCCTACTTTATGCGGCTTGCCTATCACCATTACAAAATGCTCCCCATCGCGGGTATAGGTGCGGGTGGAGTATTTGTCCTGTTCCGTGCCGTGGTATCCCCAAAAAATACCCTCTGGCACTTGGCTGCGCACTTTGCAGGCCACGCCATATTCCCGATACGGCCCCAATAGCGTATGCAGTATACTTATGCCTTTGGGCGTATGCGTGGCATGCACCACATGCTTGGCCGTTACGGTATGGCCGCTTTCGGTGGTAAGGATGTAGAAGCCATTCTCTTCTTTGACTTCCTTCACGCTGGTGCATTCATATAGCTGGCATTTTTGGGCAGCGGCTACGGCCAAGCCTTGGGCCAGCCGCATTGGGTTGCATTGGGCTTGGTTGGGCAGTTTAATGCCCATGGCATGCTCAAAGGGTATTTCGCCGTTGGTGGTTTCTATGGCTGCAAACCCGGCTTCTTTGATGGCTTCCAGTTCCTGTTCTATTACTTGGCGTTGTTCTTCGGTAGCATATAGGTACCAAGGTTGCCACGCAAAATCACAGTCGATGGCATATTGCTCCACATAGTAGGCTATACGGTCCAGTGCCCGCTGGCGCGATTGAAGCACCTGTGCCGTGGTCTCTGTATCATATTTCGAGCGCAGTTTCTCCACCCGTTGCGCTAAAGTGATGTACAGGTTGCCCGTGCTGTGGCTGGTGGTGCCGCCGCCCATTTTCAAGGCTTCCAGCACGGCTACTTGCTGGCCTTTGGCGGCCAGTTCTATAGCTGTGGATAGCCCGGTAATGCCGCCGCCGATAATGGCCGTGTCTACTTCAATATTGTTGGAAAGGGTAGGATATTCGCCGATTTGTGCAAAATCGTTCCAGATAGATTTGGTAAACATAGTGCAAGGTTTTATATGCGATACAATGCAATTTGTATGCCGAGGAGGGTTTGGTTGATTGGTTATTAGTTAATTGGTAATAGGTAATAAAGCGTTGTGCGATTAAAAAGGTATATATTGTGTAGATGGGGCAATGCCCATCCTAATAGGCAGCCCCCTCGGGAAATTCTGAGGGGGTTGGACAACAAAGATTTACATGTTTGCCACGGGTGCTCGAACGGCGGTGACATCTTCCCTGTCCCCGGGCTGCGCCCACGACGCCCCCGGAAGGCAGGAAGCTGCTCGCCAAGCTCCCGCAGGGGTGTTCGGCCAAGTACGTTGTCATAAGGGTTGCGAGTTCCGGGTTAAAAGTTAGGATAGGAAAAATCTTGTCATTCTGTAAGAAACTCCTCGACGAGCTGCATTGAAATCATGAAATGTGCTGCATCTCCCTAGGCGACATTTGTCTAGTTCAATTTTCACCACAACAAGGCTCGGAGGCCCTTAATAGGATGACTTCTATTATTGTTTGTAAAAACTGTGGGCATCTGGCACGTAACCTAGACTAAAAAAGACAGCCGCTTACACCAAAGCGGCTGTCTTTTCCCCGGTTTAGTGCCCGTGAGCCCTTACTTCGCTACCCAAAACGGTTTAGTGGTTCGTTGCCCGGTTTGGCTGGTTACGGTAAGTAGATAGTAGCCCGGGGCAAGGTTGGTAATATCAATATCAAGGTTGTTTTGGGCAAGGCTTATGCTGTTTTGTAGGCAAAGCTTGCCAAGGGCATTGTATATGCCATAGCCCGTGCCTTGCGCCTGCGTGAGGCTGATATGCAAGCTGTTGGTGGCCGGGTTGGGGTAAAGGCTGAACGCCAACGGCTGTTCGGCAAGGCCAATACCTACCGTGCAAGGGGCGTTTGCGCTGTCCAACAATTGGAAAACCGCCAAAGAGTAGCTTAGGCAAGAGGTATCAAAAACATACTTATCGTTTTCGTACTGCACATTGGCCGCCGAGAAAAGATAGTAGTAGTAGATGCCCGCATCCAAGCCCAAATCACTGCCATAAAATCCAAACTCGCCTGGTATGGTTGGATACACCCCCCCTAGCACATTGGGGTCCAGATCGGGTTGTTGGAAATTGGTGAGCGGCGCAGTGCTGAACACCTCCCAAAAGCCGTACAAGTTGCCTACGG
>CAYYZT010000288.1:0-2661 GCA_964476015.1 uncultured Chitinophaga sp. | reverse complement strand
AAACAAAGTCTGCCTGTAAAATGGCAAAACCGGTGTTTGCATGGCCACAAGGGGGCAATATAACATTCGATCCGGCATTTTGGCTGCCACAGGTGCCAGTATAGCCCATACTGTTGATGATGATGCGGAAATCGTTATGATAAACAGATGAAACGCTAAAAGCCATCAGGTAATCGCCGCCTTCCAAGGTAATATAGCTGGTATCCGTTTCGTGGTACATTATGGTTAGAGACTGGCTGTTTCGGCAAATGCCACGGGAGTAATCGTTATTGGCAGGGTCGGCACAGTCTATATCCGCTGCCGGATACACCGCATAGTGGTGTCGCAGGTCCATTGACAATACTTGCTGCTGGCCAATTACCTGATAGGTACCGGCAGGCACGCTAAAGGAAAACCATACCAATGTGCTGGCGGAAAAATACGGCGCGCAGGCCGTACTTATGGGGTTGCCCGATACCGGGTCCGATTCGGTAGGTTCGTCGTAAGTAGTGTTGGCAAAGCTTGCATCGGTCCACGTGCCCAAGGTGAGCACAGTGGCGTTCGCGCAGAGGTCGTTGTTGGGCGCAAGCCCGCCGGCAGAAGTTTCCAAGTTTACGGTATAGAGGGTGTTGCCGTTTTTGATGCAGGGGTAATCGGTAAGGTACATGTAGTAAGTACCATTGTTGGCAAACGATAACGACTCATAGGTTGGGCCGCCGTTGGAGGTACTGGGGCACCCATCGTCAGCATTGCCCACTATGGTTGCGGTGGCGGTATTGGCATCCAAAATGGTAAGGTACGAATCGTTTTGCCCGGAAGGGAACGGCGGCGTGCCTTGGTTGGTGGCACACAAATCGAACAGGATGGTAACGGGGGCTTGGGTTATTTCTAGTTGCAGCACGGTACCGGTAGGCATGTTGGGGAAATAGCCCGTAGTGCCGGGCGTAGCCGTATAAGTGTCAAACAACGTGGCCGGGGCCGATAGCGAACAAGGCTGGGCAGAGGCGATAGTATAAACAAAGGTAGCCAGTGCGAGAGTAAAAAGTTTTGTCATAACGCGATAGGGTTGGATGAGAAAATGTAGCCTGTTGGCTATATGCCGCATTTGGCCCAAAATTGGCCATATACTGCGCTATATTTGCGGGAAAAGCAGGCTATTTGTGATAAAATTGTGCCACTTTTTTGCGCAATATGCTTACTTTGCCAAACACGCCGTTTCATAGCCACGCACATGCAGCACCATTATCTATACCAAGTATCCAAATCGTTGCCAGAGCATGATTATACCGCATTTTGCACCCAACTGAAAAAGGAGGGCAAAGAGCGCAGTTTGGTGTTGGTGAAAACCCTAAGGCGTTGTGATAATTCCATTACCAAAGAATTGCTTTACGAAAAGGCTTTCAAAAAGAAATACCAACCCGATAAGGACTTTTTGATACGAAACGAGTTTAGGCTGCTTAAAAAGCTGTTGGAAGACTATTTGGTACAAAAAGAAGCCGAACGCGAGCTAAAGGAAAACGCTGAGTGGCGCAACAGGCTGTTGGGCAACGTATTGGTACGCCATCAACTGCCCAACGTGGCCATAGAGTACCTTAAAAAAGCGGGGGAGGCCGCCAGCCAAAACCTGCATCACGACTTGGCTTTTGAGCTGAACCTGATGACGTTTCCCTTGGAGTACCTCTCCGCACCCGACCAAGAGGCCCTGTATGCGTTGATGGAGCGCAATATAACATCCAACCACGCGCTGGTTGGCCGTACAACGGCTTTCCGCTTGGCGCAGGTGGGTTTTCAGGCAAGCTTGTTAAACTTGTTGGGAAAGGAGCTTGGCAAACCGCCCATCCCTTTGGATGCCCTACATATAGCCGATGCAACAGCCCCGCCCGAAGCACGGTATTACAACCAAAAAGCCAAGGCATATGCCAGTTACAGCATAGAAGACATGGAGCTGCTGTCGCAACTTTCGCAGCAGTTGCCCGAGAACCCGCTTACCCGCAACGAGCGCATCACGGCCCTGGTACAGTTGGCCACCATCTGCTCCATACACGGGCAGTTTGAACGGGCGGCGGGCATTTTCGAAACGGCCTACCAATCGCCGGATTTCCCGATACTGAAAGAGAAGCCGTCTTTTTATATCAACTATATTACCAACCTGCTCAAGCTGGGGCAGTATGCCGATGCTTTGCTTTTGATACAAGCGGCCGAGCCGCTGGCCATGGGCGCCAACCTGCGCAACAAGCTGGATGCGGCCCACATTACCTGCCACATCTTCCTTAAAAACACCCAACAGCTAAGGGTGTTGCTGCCCAACGATTTGTCGGGCATGGACGATGTAAGGCAGCATTACTATAAGCTTCTGTATGCCATCTATTTTTATTTGGACGGGCAAACCGAAATGGCCTTGCGAGAGCTGGAAAACTTGGTACATACACGCCACATACAAGCCGTAACGGGCTACTTGCAACTGGCCAAGCTAATGGCCGCCGTTTTCAGGCTATTGCATAAGGAAGCACCGCTCGGCAAGCCCCGCCAAGCTACCTTGGATAAAGTGAAGCAATTGGTGGCTCGCGAAAAGGTTGGTTTCGGTAGCGATGTGCAGGGGCTTTTGCCCTTTATTTGGTTGGAGCATGGTTTGTAGCCCTATTTGTGTGGCGTGCCCTCTTCCATGGCTATCACCATTTGGGC
>CAYYZT010000287.1:0-4787 GCA_964476015.1 uncultured Chitinophaga sp. | reverse complement strand
GCATGCGCCACAAAGCCACGGCGGGCATTACGGAACTTAGCGATGCATTGGCCATAGCCATTTCGGAAGAAAGGCGCACCATATCCTATGCCCGCAACGGGAGGCTCTCGCAAGACGTATCGGCAGAGGAGCTACGGATGGTGCTGATTAAATTTTACGAGGCTTATTATTAAGGTTACAGGCCGCCGCCCAAGCGTTCGCCGCCTTCGTTCTCGGGGTTGGCATGCATCGGGGCCGCATCGGGCATATTGTTCAGTTGGTCCAATATCTGCCAGCACAGGGCATAGGGGTTCATGTTCTCGCGGTTGTTGAGCGCGATAATGGTATGCCGCGTATCCAACTTGCGGATGAACATGGTGCGGAAACCTTTCCACCAACCAGTGTGATATACAATGTTGGGCCGATATTTGTCGATGCGCCACCCTAGGCCGTAATCATCCTTAAAATTGCGCGGGATGCCTCCATAAGCGGTAAAAGCCGTATGCAAGGTATTGTACTTCAGCAAGGTCTCGTCATAAAGGGCTTGGTCCAGCTTAAACAGGTCTTCTACCGATGAGTAGGCACCCTTGTCGCCCGTTACGCCGTTTAGGTAATCGTTGTCCACCTCGCCGAAACGGCCCCTGCCGCTGTGTACGTAGCCCAATACGCGATTGGGTATATCCTGCTGCTTGCATTTGGTGTATATAAAGGAATTATCCATGCCGAGCGGCTGGAAGATGTGCGCATGTACGTAATCGTCGAAGTCCGTTTCGCTCACGGCCTCTACCAGCGCGGCCAGTATGGCGTAGTTGGAATTGTTGTAAACAAACTTGGAGCCCGGGGTAAACTCCAGCGATGGCCGGTGCTGGGTAAACAAATCCAGCATGTCGCAATTGCTCAACGGGTTGTGGCGGTTCCAATGTTGGTCGCCCAGCCACATATAGCGCGAGAGGCCCGAACGGTGGGTGAGCAAATGCCTTACCGTGATGTTTGCATAGGGAAAGCCGGGAATATAGTGCTGCGCCGGGGCATCCAACGCCAGTTTGCCCTGCTCATAGAGCATGAGCACGGCAATGGCGGTAATAGGTTTGGAAACGGAAGCGAGCTGAAAAGGTGCATCCAACGAGAGCGTGTCGCGCGTGCCCATATTACCGTAGCCCAACGCGCCGCGGTACAATATCTCACCCTTTTCGGCCACGAGGATGGTACCGTTGAAACGGTCGGATGTGTACCAATCGTGCAACAGGCTGTCAATCCAAGACGCTTTTTGCAGTTTGGCCGTTTTCTGGGCCAAAATAAGCTGCTCCTGCTGCTCATACTCAGTTGGGCAGAAGTCGGGCTTGGTGGCAAACATTTGGTTTACGTTGGTAGTGCACGCGGTAAACAATGCCAACGTTAAAAGCAGCAGTACGGTGTAGCGCATTTCGGGCAGCAATTTGCTTCTCTAGGGCTAAAGCTATCCAATAAAGATAATCAATGCCAATAGAAAGATGCTAATAAAATCAACAGGGAATGGTGGAAATGCAGCTATATAACCGATAGACGGCCAACAATGTTCCTATCAGTGTCCTCTTATAGGAATTTATTGAGGGCAAACGTGAGCAAACGCTTTATTCCGCTAGCGGAATAAGGTTCGCGGGAGAGCTGTTTTTCCGAGAACCGTTTCAGGTCGGCCAACAACGGGTCGTTGAATTTCACGGCACCTTTCTTGGCTATGGACAGCGCATGCCCGTTTTGCGATAGCACGGAGGCAAACATCCACCCCAACAAGTATTCCCTAACGGTAAATTGTTCATTGTCAAGCTTGTTCACGTACATCAGTTCGGCCCATCCGGGTGTAGGGGTAATGCTGTGGCGGGCAAATTTTTTGGCCCACTTGCTAGGAAACAGCCTATTAAAATCGTTTTCCTCCACAAAAAGCGGCCCCTTTACTTTTACCTGCCCAAGATGGAACGGCTGTTGCCGCATGTAATCCATAATGTCTATCAACTTATCCTCGCCCACATAGGCATCGATAAGGCCAGGCTCAAACTCCACGATAAGGCTGCGCAGTTTAATGTGGTCGGGCAAACTCTTAAACAATCTCAAATCGGTGCCTTGAGAGTCCGTCTTAAACCAATCAACCTGTTCTATGCCCAAGCGTTGCAGCGTTTCGGGCAACGATACCACCTTAAGCGACACCACCCTTTCCAACGAGAAATAGCTGGCGAAGTCATAAGCATCCAACGCGCTCGGTATCGGCTTGAGCAAGCTGGAGCAATGGGGCTTTTTGGTAAGGTAAAAAGGCAGCTCCTCGCTATGGGCATGGTCCACCACGATACGGTTGATGGTGTACAGTTTTTTGTATATGCTGTTCTGCTTCTCCTCGTAAGAAAAGTCGCGGTCGTCGGCATCAAAGGCTATCCCTATGCTAAAACCCGCAATGGCTTTCCAAAGCGGGTTGAGGTCGCCAGAAGCACCAATATCCACCAACACCGGCGGTTTGCCCTGTATTTCCTTCCGTTTGCCTATTAGCTTGATGTAATGCGATAGCCCCATATCCAAAAATTGTTGGGCAAATATAGTACTATGTGAGTAGAATGTGGACGAGCAACCGAACCAATTGAAACAAACACAACAATTTTGTTGTTTACATCACAAAGACTACCTTTGAATAAAATGAATAAAAGCTGAACGATGCCCGATTTCCAAACAAATGGCAACCTAACAATAGGCATACATAACATGGAGTGGGAGGAGTTTAAACTTATATATGGCTACAACACAACGCGGGCAACAATAATGGAGGGCATGGAAGCGGCATTAAGAGCATTAAAGAAGTACCGATGCAGAAGGGTTTACATGGATGGTAGCTTTGTAACTACCAAGGAAGAACCAAACGACTTTGATGCCTGTTGGGACCCTGACGGCATGGATGTTTCCGGTTTGATAACAGAATACCCTTGCTTTTGGGATCTCCGAGCCCCCAGAAACAGCCAAAAAGAACTTTTCAAAGGAGAATTGTTTCCTTCTACCACACCTGCCGAATCAGGTACCACTTTTTTGGATTTTTTTCAGCGGGATAGGGATTTGAATCGTAAAGGTATTGTCAAAATAGAATTAAAATCACTGGTATGATTGCCAACGAAAAACAATATAGAACTACCCAAAAACTTCTTAAGGAGTTTACGCAACATCAGGAGTTGCTAAGGCAGGAACAGGATAAATCCAAACAACTGCTAAACCAAATCCACATCAATGCCCTGCAAGCCAAGATAGATGATTTTAGCAACGAAATTGCCGAATATGAAGCATTGAAAAGCGGCAACCAAAACCTTGCGGTGGCCGAGAATATTATGGACATTGGCAAAGTACTTATCAAAGCGCGGATAGCCAACCAATGGTCGCAAAAGCAACTGGCAAAGGAATTGGATATTAAAGAGCAGCAAGTACAACGGTACGAACAGGACGAGTACCAATCGGCCAGCTTGCCCACTTTGCAGCGCATAGCGAAGGTATTGGGAATTAAATTTCTGCCCATACAAGCCCAGCTCAACGAAAAACGGAACAACGCAGCGTAACTTTGCCCCATGCCCGAATCCTCCCAAAGCCGCCGCATGCGGTGGATGTTCAATTTCTTCCCGGCCTATTGGGGCACGGGGGCTACCGTTACTTACATCGGCGGCGATTATAAAGAGCTTCGGCTGAAAATACCGCTCAGTTGGCGCACCCGCAACTATGTGGGCACTATATACGGCGGCAGCATCTATGCCGCCATCGACCCGATGTATATGCTGATGCTGCTGAAAATATTGGGCAACGATTATGTGGTGTGGGATAAGGCCGCCCATATCCGTTTCCGAAAGCCCGGCACCCATACGCTATTTGCTACTTTCATCATTACCGACGAGGTGCTGGCCAACATACGGCAACAAGTAACCGAACAGGGCGAAATAAACCATACCTTCCATCTCGATATTGTGGACAAAGAGGGCGTGGTGCATGCCTCGGTGGAGAAGGTGCTGTACGTGGCTACCAAAGCGCATTATAAAGAGAAACGGCGGAAAAGGGCGGGTGGGTAAGGCTTATCAATTTTTCTTTTTGCCCTTTGTGTTTAACAGCTTTTCCATTTGTTGGTTGAACTCGTCGAAGTATGGTACTTTCTCTACCAATTTCTTGTAATTCAAGAGTGGAAACAAGTCTGGTGTATCGTTTTCTGAATATTTTCTTTTGCCGTTCAGCGTGGCATTTTTCAATACCTGCTTAGGATCTGCCTCACCTTCAGGATTTTTTCCATAAGGTACCTTTACACCGTAATGCTTGTTCACCACTTCTATATCTGCTAACAGCAATGCTTCCGATTTTTGGATGTGCAGTAAGAAAATACCAGTGCCCGCAAACTCCTTGTTCAGCCTATTGAACCAATCCATACGTTTGGCCAAGGCTTGCTTGTTCGACTTAGGGGCATCCAAATCCCGTATGAATACTATCGCCTTTACGTTTCTTTCCTCTTGTAGCTTTACACGCAATGCGCCGCTTGCCCTTCTATGGTTCTCCACATGGCTGCCACGAATGGTGCCGCCGAACGTAACACATTCCAACTGGGGGAACTGCTTTGTCAGCAATCCAGCTACTGCCTTGGTATCGTTTGGCGATTCGCCGAAGAAACAAACTTTCATTTGCTGAGGCCGAAGTTTTCGTAACGCCAATAATCGCTCAACACGCCGAATTCCTCATGGTAGGCTTTTACGGCCTTCTTTTCCTTCGCCGTCATCTTCCGAATTTTGGTGCCCTCCTCTCCTTTCATTTCGCAGATGTTTATTTTGTCC
>CAYYZT010000286.1:0-4788 GCA_964476015.1 uncultured Chitinophaga sp. | reverse complement strand
TGTGGTGGCACTAAACGTGGCACCACAACCGGCCCCAGCCAATCCATAATTTTTGCCAATAATGCCACCGACGGCACCCTAAGCATTTCCGCCATTAATGGTTGTGGCACTGGTACGTCCCGTACTTGGGCACTGACTGTAAACCCAGCCATAATAGCCGATGCCGGACCCGACAAAACCATTAACTGCGACGGGGCAAGCGTAACATTGGATGGTAGCACTAGCCTTTCAACGGGAGGCAGCTGTGCCCCAGCCATTCTGTTAGACCAAAATTTCGAAAGCAATAATTTAACGGGTGCCATAGGCGGCACTTGGACTACCCAGAATAACACTTCTGGAGGCACCACTTCTGCTGTAGCATGGACCATTCGCTCCAGTACCTATCTCAGCACCAGCAGCGGCAGCCGCTTTATCCGATCCGATTCGGATGCGGCCGGAAGCAGCAATAGCGGTAATACCGTTCTTCAATCACCTGCTTTCAGCACCGTTGGTTTAACTAGCTTGTCTCTTTCGTTCAGGCATTTCTACAGATATTATGGTTCGGAATCAGCCAATGTGGAAATTTCGACCAACGGTTCTACTTGGGCAGCTATACAAACTTGGACCTCTACTCAAGGGGCCGCTACCAGCTTTACTACTGCATCATTTAACCTAGACTCATACGTAGGCTACCCTACCGTGTACATACGTTTTAGGTATGTTTTGAGCTATGATTATTATTGGAATATTGATGACATCGTGGTTTCTGGTACGTCTTGGTGCCACGCTCCCACCTACGCTTGGAGCGCGGGCGCGTCGCCGTCCAACTCTCTCACCCCCACCATAACCAGTGCCGGCACCTATACCCTATCCGTTACCACCTCCAACGGCTGCGTAACTACCGATCAAGTGGTGGTGAGCAATCCTACGCCGCCCACTAACCCGGGCAACCCTACCATTACTTCGTCCTCGCCCCATTGCGTGAGTCCGGGTGTTACCCTTACCCGTGCTGGTTCTCCGCCGGCGGGCGTGGTATTTTATTGGCAAACCTCGGCTGGGGGTATTGACCAAAGCAACTCTGGCACCACCTATATAGCCACGGCCGCGGGCACCTACCACATCCGCGCCTACCACACCGCTACCCAATGTTGGAGCAACGGTACCGGCAGCGTAACCGTTGTTACGGTAAACGCAAACCCTTCGGTGAGTATTTCGCCGGGCACAGCGGCTATTTGCTCTGGTTCGTCCGTAAGCCTTACAGCTAGTGGCGCCTCTACGTATGCGTGGTCGCCCGCTACGGGCCTAAGCGCTACCACGGGTGCTACGGTATCGGCCAGCCCCGGCTCTACCACTACCTATACGGTAGTGGGCACGGCGGCCAACGGCTGTACGGCCTCCGCCACGCGGGTGGTAACGGTAAGCAGTGTTCCATCGGCACCCACTTCGGTAACGCCGGGCGCCACTACCATTTGTGGCGGGGAGAGCGTGAACCTGAACGCCACGTCGGCAGGCAACACCATCAGGTGGTACACAGTTTCGTCCGGCGGAACCTCCATAGGCAGTTCGGCCAACGGGGCAAACTTTAGCGTTGCGCCAGGAAGCAATACCACCTATTATGCCGAGGCATACACCCCACAAGGATGTGCCAGCACGGGCCGCACCGCCACCGGGTTGATTTCGGTGGTTTCAGCACCGGGCAACGCCGCCAGCGTGAGCAGCAGCTATAACTGTACTACAAGGGCCATAACCCTTACCGCCACCGGAGCCGTATCTGGCGAGGGATACCGTTGGTACACATCCGCCACCGGCGGTGCGCCAATAGCCACGGGAGCTTCCATAACCGTTACCCCAACTAATACTACCAACTACTACGTGGCCAAATATTTTACCAGCGGCGGCAGCTGCGAAAGTGCCACCCGATTGGGCATCAGCGGTTTTACGGAAGGATTGGATGCTTATAGCGTGACACGCAATACCGGTATCACCTTTACGGATATTTCCGCCGGCGGCTCGGTGCCGACTTGGCGCAACGGCACTTCTGACGACAACCTCAGCAACACGCTCAATATTGGGTTCGGCTTCCCCTACGACGGTTCCGTGTTCACCCAGTTCCGAATGTCGAGCGACGGCTATATCACTTTCAATACTGCCACCCCGGCCACGGGCAGTGCTGCTCGCACATGTGGCGATGCGGAGAACTATTCCAGCGATAACACTACCTTCTCCCTGTTTGCCAAATTGGGTACCGTAGCTTCCATAGCCCCGTTTTATGATGATTTGGTGCCCAATAGCCAAACTTTTGCGAACAGCTTCCATTACCGCACCGATGTGTCGCCCAACAGGCTTACGGTGCAATGGAGGGGCATGAGCAAATACGTTAATACCAGTAACTGCACTTCGTGCTCTTATGGCAATTATAACTTCCAAGTGGTACTTTACGAAACGGGCAATATTGAATTCGTATATGGCACCATGACCAACGGTGGCAGCGAAGACACCAAGAATTATACCTGTGGCCTCAACTCTGCCAGCATCAACTCGCCCCTAACGGTGGCCAACCTATTTACCCAGCAAACTGCCAACTCCGCTACTTTTAGCGCCAACCCGGTAAACAACCTGAGCACCCCGCCCGCGGCCAGCTCAAGAATAACTTTTGCCCGCACGCCGCACATTACCCCTACGGTAGTGCCGCAGTGTATCGCTTACGATTTCCCAGCCAACGGTGCCACCAACCAGTGTACCAACAGCATCCTTTCGTGGACACCGATTGACGGCGCGCCTACCGGATATGATTTGTACTTCGGTACCAACAACCCGCCAACCAACATCGTAAACGGCACCACCCAAACCAATACCTTTTATGCGCCCACGTTGGCGGCCAGCACCACTTATTTCTGGCGCGTGGTACCACGAAATGCCACAGGGGCGGCAGTAGCCTCCAATATGCCGGTATGGTCGTTTACCACGGGCGGAACCAACGTAGTAAACAGCATCTCATCGTCAGCCGGTACAAACCTTTGCGTAGGGGCTACCACTACCTTAACGGTGAACGGCTCCTTAGCCGAAGGAAGCGTGTACCAATGGAGCACTCCCATTATCTTCATCTTCGAAATAGCTAATTGCGAATCGGGAACACCGTACCCGTTATTGGAGCACATCTTCAATCCTTATGCTTGCGAAGCCGGTTCCAGGACCCTCACCTTCAACAGCGCGGGCACCTATCGCTTCGATGTTTTTGCAAAAGGCTGTAACGGCATTACCTCTTGTAGGCGCATTACCATCACCGTAAACGACAACGCCAACACCGCACCTAATTCCATTGCCTCCAGCGCGGGCAATACCATCTGTTCCGGCACTTCAACCGTGCTTACCGCAGGCGGCGGCACACATGGCGCAGGTGCCAGTTATGAATGGTTTACTGGCTCGTGCGGAGGCACGCCGTTTGCCACTACTTCGGGCAATACGGTAACGGTTTCTCCCACGGGCAGCACTACCTACTTTGTAAGGCGTACGGGTGGCAACACCTGCGCCAATACCACCAGTTGCACCAGTTTGGCGGTTACGGTGCAGAACCCCATTGCCAATAACACCATATCTGGCGCGCAAACCGTTTGTGAAGGGCTTACCGCAACTTTAAGTGGCAGTAACCCCACCGGCGGTAGCGGCTCATATACCTACGATTGGCAGAGCAGTACCACGTCATCATCAACCGGCTTTGGTTCGCTTGGCAGCAATACCATTGGCTATACATCGGGCACACTTTCGCAAACCACTTGGTTCAAGCGTACCGTTACCTCCGGTAGCTGCACCACGCCAGTGGAGAGCAACGTAATACAAGTAACCGTAACCCCAAGCGTGGGCACCCCTACTGCCATAGGCATAGCCGCAGGCAGCCAGCCTACCTGCCAGCTCACCAACGGCAGTACCACTACTACTTACAGCACCACGGCCACCAATAATACCGGCTTCAACTGGAGCCTGAGCAACGGTGCTGCAGGCAGTATCAACTCTTCGGGGGTAATGACTTGGGCCAGCGGCTTCTCGGGCACGGTAAACATACAGGTAACGGCCAACGGTTGCAACGGGCCATCGAGCATGGTTACGCGCACCGTTACCATTGCCCCAAGCATTACCACACCTAGCTTTACCGCTGGTGCCACTACCCTGTGCGTTGGCGCTACCGACACCTATACCGCTACATCGACAGGTACCGTAACATACAGCATTGTGGGTGGCACAGGTGCCAGCATCAACCCCACAACGGGTGTGGTGAGCAGCGTAACGGGCAGCTTTACCGTAAGGGCCAGTGCCGCAGGTTGCAACGGCCCGCTTACGGCCGACCGTGCCGTAACGGTAACGCCTAACGTAGGTACCCCAACCTTTACCGCAGGAGCCAATACACTCTGCATTGGCGGCACCAGCACCTATACCGCCACGGCCACCAACGGCACTGTTACTTACAGCATTTTCAGCGGCGGTGCCTCCATCAATCCTACAACGGGAGTGGTGAGCAATGTTACCAGCGGCTTTGTGGTACGAGCAACGGCGGCAGGATGTAACGGGCCTACCACCGCAAACTTCTCTGTAACAGTGACCCCGAACGTGGGCACCCCGGTCTTTACCGCAGGGGCCAATACGCTCTGCATCGGCGGCACCAGCACCTATACCGCCACGGCCACCAATGGCACCGTTACTTACAGCATTCCTGGCGGCGGTGCTTCCATCAACCCTACAACGGGTGTGGTAAGCAGCGTAACGGGCAGCTTTGTGGTACGTGCCACGGCAGCAGGCTGTAACGGGCCTACTACG
>CAYYZT010000285.1:0-4796 GCA_964476015.1 uncultured Chitinophaga sp. | reverse complement strand
GCGGCGGCTACCGGCCGTCGATATGTGTGGTGCGGTGGTGCCGCTAAAATTATCTTGCCCCGTTGGGGCTGACCGCAACACGGAAAAAGTCCTGAAGGGACGACATAATTCTAGCGAGGGGCAACATCCCCTCGCCATTATATTAAATGGCCGCGCCCATCTTATACATCTGAGTATTTTCCCGAACCTTGGCGAAGCACAGCAAAAGATTGAGGATATCGCACTATTCACTAAAGCTTGTTGTTGTAACTTTGATATGAATATGACAACGACTCCCCTACCCCCGAAAATGAAAATAGAAATCTGGTCGGACGTGATGTGCCCGTTTTGCTATATCGGCAAAAGGAAGTTCGAAATGGCTTTGGAGCAATTTCCCAATGCCGAAAACGTAACTATAGAGTGGCGCAGTTTTTTGCTGGACCCCGAGTTGCAATCGGACGGACAAACCAACGTGTACGAATACTTGGCCCAGCGCAAGGGTTTTAGCGTGGAGCAATCCAAGCAAATGCACCAGCACGTGGTGCATACCGCCAAAGAAGTAGGGCTGGAATATAACTTCGACAAGGCCGTGGTGGCCAACTCCATTGATGCCCACCGCCTCACACATCTGGCCAAACATTACGGCTTGGGCGATGCGGCGGAGGAAGCCCTTTTCCATGCATACTTTACCGAAGGCAAGAACATTGCCGACCACGACACCCTTGTGCAAATAGCCGAAAGCATTGGCTTGGATGCGGGCATTGCCAAAGCCGCCCTTACCAACGATGCCTACAAAGCCGATGTGCTGGATGACGTTCGCGAGGCCAGTACACTGGGCGTTCGCGGCGTGCCGTTCTTTGTGTTCGACCGCAAATATGCCGTGTCGGGCGCGCAACAGCCCGAGGCGTTCCTCAACGTGCTGCAAACCTCTTTTGCCGAGTGGCAGGCCAAACACCCGCAACCACTGGTGCAAATGCAAGAAGGCGAAAGCTGCGATGTGGACGGGAATTGCGCCTAAACAAAAAGGGCCAAAGCAATCTCGAGGTTGTCGAACATGCTTTAGCCCTCCCAATTGTCGGATTGTAAGGAAATGCCTTTTCGGGTTATATCGTTAAGATAGGGAATTTTCAGGCAACTTGTTTGTGGGCGGCTAAAGCATTAAGCACTTTTGGAGATGGGGGAGCTTCCTAAAAAGTCAAAATCTATATACCTGTAGTTCTGTGGCGGGGTAAACTCTGGAAATAATTTTCTAATTTCTTCCAAGGGAATAGGATCAATACTAATGGCCTCGTCAATCAATAGCCCATATCCCAATACTTTTTCTTCAAAATATGTTTCAAACTCCACCCGAGAAACGCCCGCGTAATCTTTAACAAGATTCCAGAGTTCTTGGGGGTGAGTTTTTATTATATCCTTAATAGTTATTACCCCACAGATAGCCATTACAGGTGATGAGACGTATAGGTATATTATTGTGTCTTCATGTATTACGGGAATAGTTTTTCTCAGTTCAATTTTCTTTTCCCCTTCAAAAATTTTAGTAGCGTATTTTGGTTTTATTGCTAACAAAATCTGTCTACTCTTTCTCTTGATAATATAATCCCATTCCTTTTCCATATAACTCCAAAAATAAGCGGTTCTTAATTTTTAATATAGTGGGCAATGTAGTTTGTTTCCTCGTACTCTTAAAATAAATTTTACTAAAGGCATCATAAGAAATTGGTGTTTTGAATAACTCCGTATCGGCAAATCTGAATGCTAAGATAGTGTTTTTACTACTATTTTTAGCTATTCCACTTACATCTTCCCATTTATATATCCCAAGATGTTGATTTTCCTTGTATATTTCTTTAGGCTCTCCAGTTACTACATTGGTTATATAGGAAGCAGCTCTAATTTGCTTCACGCTTGAAGATTTGTCTTTACTTACATACCAAAGTATTCTTGCTTTCTGCTCAATTTTTTGGTTATTTGATTTATAGTAAACGTTTTCCCTATTTAAAATTAGTTCTGGATGGTCATGAGGAAAGAGCTCTTCCTTGTTGACATTTTCATCAAACAGTCGCTTAGCCCATTTGGGTTGAATTGGCATAATGTAACACGGTACATCTTTATCATCTACTTTCAGAGGCCAAAAGTATCTTTCAAGTTCAATAGTATCTATTGAGCTCACAGTGGCATCATTTGTCGCACCAGTACTAGGTAAGAGTTTAACAATTTTCTCATTAGCATCTTCTTTCGTCAGAATTTCTTTCACCAAGAACTTTTTGAAATTTTTCTCGTCATAAATAAACTTTGACTCTATGAGTATGCTTCTGATTTGGTCAGGGATTAGTGGATCTGACACTCTAACTAAGGTTTGATTTGAAGCTTGCACCGCATGACCCAATAAACCATAGATGATATTTTTGACAAGTGTTGTGCGGAATCCAACTTTAGAAAAACGTAAAATAGGCACGTTTAAAAACCCATTATTCTCTTGCGTTACTATGAGAGCTATAGGTTGGTTTCCTTTTATAGTGTTTCTAAATAAAGTGACATTATATTGAGAGGGATGTGCCAAAAAAGTCTTGATTTTCTTCTTAAATGCCTCAGGTTTTTCTCCGGATAGGTGATTGATAAAAAACTCTACATCAGCAAGCTCATTAGTACTTAGCTTTTTTTTCTCGATAACTTTTACGGCAGCATCTTCAGGTTCATATAAGTGTTTGTTTGTTTGCTCGCTTATTCGAGCAATGAACTCTCCAGGAAACAAAACCTCAACATCGTGTTCCTTTTGTATTTTTTGGGCTTTTTTTAGTAGTTTTTGATCTTGAGTAACAAAATAGTCAGCCTCAGAGTATATAGCTGATGCTAAATGAATTAAATCAGATTCTTCTGATTCATTTTTGGGGCTAAAGACACTACTTAAGTCATCCAGTATATGCCGGAATCGTTGTTCCTCTTGATTTATTAATATGGGATCAAATTTTGAGGCAATAAAATTCCTCTTTGCATTTTTAACTGTATAATCACAAGTGTCACGTAATACTTCTTTTAAATACTCATCGCAAATTGTGATTTTAATTTCGCTTTTCAACCAATCTTCTAACAGACCTTTAGATTCCTCTGACCGTTCAAGGTATATATCATTTGCTACACAATAATCGATACAAACCAATGTTTCGGGCTCAATAACATTTGAAAAAAGAGTATTAACATTCTTATTTGGTTTCCACCAATACGTTAATGGTTTTCCCTCCTTACTTCTCCCTCTTTTCTCTTTAACAGGGAAAAAGCCATTTTTCTCCCACGTTTTTGTGGCATAAACATAATCGTTACGGCACATCAAACCAACACCATTCAAGTTGATGGATAACTCATACAATTTATCTAGAAGTTTCTTAGTAACTCCTTTTCCTCTAGCAGACTCATGAATACACAAATGCACAATAAATGCGGCATTTTTTCTGGAAGAAACTCTAAATAATAGGTATCCCAATAAAGAATTACTATGACCAACGCAAGCAATAATATGTTTCTGATTAACAGCTTTTTTAAAAACTACAGCAGGCAAAAAACCTAGCGTTTGTCGATTAGCATCGCCCAGCTTCTGTATTTGATCAATTAAGCTTACTTCTTTTGAACTTACTATAATTGTATTGACCTCCATTTCTATTGTACTAATATTAAAAAAGCAAACATAATGTTAAATACTTGAATTGTCACTCAAATTCATTCCACCGTTTTTGCTACAACACTGTATGGCATAATTATTCTCTTTACCCCAAATACCCTATTTTTGAAGCTCTTACAAAACAACCACCCCTCTCATGGAAATAAAGCGCATCATTGACCTCCTCCCCTATCAGCTTAAAAACTACAACCAGCCGGATGCCTTGGCCGCCAAAGAAAACGGCCAGTGGAAAAAATACAGCACCCAAGAGGTAATAGACAATGCTGCCAAAGTGAGCCGGGCCTTGTTGCAGTTCGGCATACAGCCCGGCGACAAAGTGGCCCTAGTGGCCAACAACCGCCCCGAGTGGAACTTCGTGGATTTGGGCATACTCAACATAGGTGCGGTAAACGTGCCCGTGTACCCTACCATTAGCGAGGGGGAATACAAGTTTATCTTCAACGATGCAGAAGTAAAGCTGGCATTTGTTTCCGATGCTGGCCTGTTTGCCAAAGTGGCCCATATAGGCGGCGAGGTGGCCACATTGAAAGATATTTACACGTTCGATAAAATAACCGGAGCCAAGCATTTCAGCGAGTTCCTGGCGTTGGACAACGGCAACAACCAAGCCGAAGTGGATGCCTTGGCCGCCAAGGTAGGCGAAGACGATTTGGCCACCATTATCTATACTTCCGGCACCACGGGCACCCCAAAGGGCGTAATGCTCTCGCACCGCAACATTGTGAGCAACCTGCTGGCTACTTCGGGCATATTGCCGCTCACCAGCGAGCATCGTGCTTTGAGCTTTTTGCCGCTGTGCCACATCTTCGAGCGGATGGTGGTGTACACCTACCTTTATAAAGGTGCTTCCATCTACTACGCCGAAAGCATGGAGACCATCGGCGAGAACCTAAAAGAGGTGAAGCCGCACTTCTTTACCACCGTACCACGCCTGTTGGAGAAGGTTTACGATAAGATAGTGAACACCGGCCACAACCTAACCGGCATCAAAAAAGCCCTGTTTTTCTGGGCTTTGGACCTCGGCCTGCATTACGACGACCAAGGCAAGAACGGTTTCTTCTACAATATTAAACTATCCATTGCCCGCAAGCTCATTTTCAGCAAGTGGCAAGAGGCTTTAGGCGGCAATTTGGTAGGCATA
>CAYYZT010000284.1:300-4811 GCA_964476015.1 uncultured Chitinophaga sp. | reverse complement strand
TGGCAGCTCCGTAGGAGCCTAACATTCAAACCGTAGTGCTCATTTTAAAGTCAAAGTGGTATTACTTCTGCCCGCCTCAATATCAGCTATAGAGTTTAATTGGGAATTTGGGAACAGATCAACAACTCTCATTTTAATTCCCCCGAATTCGAGGGGATTAAAAACGAAGCGAAAAGCCTTAACAAGCTAAAATAACTTACCGCTTTATCAACCGCAACCCTGGCCAGTGGTCAAAATCGCGTTGTATTTGGTGGGTATCCATCGGTTGTATTACCCAAGTATCCTTAGGGCTGCGCAAACGGTAGCGAACCAGCTCGCGGCCCGGCAGGCGTATTTCTTCGTACAACAGTTCAGGGTCGGGGTTTTGGTCGTTTATCTGGGTGAGCAAGGCTTGGGGCGTTTGCTGCCAATTATCATACACGGCCAATATGCCCAAATTCTTTTGGTTGTAAACGGCCACCAGCAAGCCGCTATCGGGCTCTAGGATGCTCCAACCGTTTCCTTCCGCCAATGGCTTCAACGTGGCGGGCACATATGCGCCTCCGTTGCTTACGGCAAACCTGTCCCACACGCCGGTAAGGTTCCAGAGCTTTCGGGGGCCTTTGCTTTTTAGGTAAATCACGCTGTCCAACAGCCCCACCTCGTTATCCACGAACAATACGATGGGCCGCGCCACCAGTTGCGATTGCCGCCCCCGCTGCACCCCTCCGGCACTGATGAGGTACCCCGGCCCACCGCTATATATCTCCGGTGAGGCCTTTTTGCCGTGGCCTATCAAGGCCAAATACGGGGCGCGGGGTTGGGTCATCAGTTTATAGAGCGTATCGGGCAGTTGGTAATCGCTGGCCCAGGCCATTACGGCTTGGTGGCGGGCATGGGGCAGTTGGGAGAGCTTGATGGGTTTCTGTTCGTACTTCCACAGCAGCACCTGCATGATGGATGTGTGCGGGTCGCGACCAAACTCGGTGTTGCTGGCATAGTCCATACGGCGGCGATAGGGCGGGTAGCGGCGCAGGGCGTAGCTGCCCAATACATAGTCGAGGTGTACCTTATCCAACAATTGCTGAGAGAGCAATTTTAGCTGCGGGTTTCCGGCATGGTTGTACAATACTTGCAAGGCCGTGATGGTGTAGCCGATATACGGCTGCCCGTTGAACTCATAAAAACCCGTGCGCAACATCTCCTCCAAATGCTTTTGCAGCCAGCCCTCCAACGTGGAAACGGTAGTGTCGGCCTCGCCTATTTTGCGCCGATATTCCAAATGAAGATAGCGGCTTATCTCCCGCATCAGGATATGGTTTTCCGTATCGCTCATCAGGCGGAAGGTGCGGGGCGTTTTGGTGGCTGGGCGCGTGCCGCGGTCGATAATGAGTACCTCTGCGATATGCTTGGCCGTGGCGGGATAGAGCACTTCGGGATTATCATAAAACCGCATTAATATATCGGCGAGGATAATCTGGGAGAAATCATAGTCGCCCTTGCGGTTCAAGGCCCACGTGGAACCTGCCGTGCCCCATGGTACGAGGCTTTGGATATATCGGTTGGTACTGTCGATGTTTTGGCCCAACATCAAATTGGCCAAGATAACCCTCGGCACCCCTACCTTGCCCGAGTTGAACCAATCGGCATAGATATTGGTCTGCTTGGCCCAGTCCTGCAACAGTTCCTCCCCCAGCAGCGCGGAAAGACTGTCGCTGAGCGGTTCGGGGCGCTGGCCCATGTCCAGATAAGGCTGGTCGCCCCCGGCGGCGAAGCTCCGTTTCCAGCTATTGCCGAAGTAGTAGGTACAGCCTTGGGCCAATAGTGCCAGCCCCAATAGTATCGTCCATCCGTATCGCATCTGTTACAAAATACGGAATTGGGTGGTTGTTTGTGTGCGCGACCACCCCACAAGTCTTAATGCTCATGAGGGCCGTTATGTATATTGCTGACAAGGTGCAGTATACGGGGAGTCGAGAAGTCCATAGCCCCCTCCTTCGCCTAGCCTTTTTGAGCGATTTTGGAAAAGGAGGGGCCGGGGGTGGTTAATGTGCCACCACCACGTCCGCATCCGAGGTTACCTCGTGCTTGATGGTGCGCCTGCCTACTAACAGGATGGTTAGGGCCAAGATGGAAGAACCCGCCATTAGCGTAATCGTCGGCACCACGCTCTTCACCTCGAACATGCCCACCACCAGCGAAGCCAACGCGCCGCAGCCCATTTGGGCGGCACCCATCACGGCCGAGGCACTGCCTGCGTTTCGGGCAAAAGGGGCCAACGCCAGCCCGGCGGCGTTGGGGTTGGTGAAACCGATGCAGCCCAAGTAGCCCGCTAAAAACGCCAGCGTAACAGGCAGCGTGAGCCAACCGTTGATGGCAGCTATCCAAAAGGCAATGGCTATCAGTACCTGTGCGATAAGGGCCACCTGGACGATTTGCTGACTGGTAAAGCGGCGCAGCAGCAGGCTGTTCACTTGGCTGCTGCCAATAAAGCTTACCGACAGCGAGGCGAACACCCAGCCGTACTTTTCCTCATCCAACCCGAAAATATCCATAAACACCATCGGCGACCCGGCCACGTAAGTAAATAGCCCCGAAAACGCCACCGCGCCCGTAAAGGCGTAGGTGTAAAACTGTGGCTCGCGCAGCACCGTGCCGAAGCTGCCCATAATAGCAGCGGGCTTTAGCGAAAGGCTGGTGTCGGGCACGTAGGTGTTCGGCAACAGGAACTTAGCGGCCAACAATACCGCCACGCCCATGCCCATCAGCACATAAAACACCGATTGCCAGCCCCATGCGCTGATCACATAACTGCCAATGGTGGGTGCCAGCATGGGCGAAAGGGCCACCACCAGCATCAGCAGGGAAATTACCTTCGGGATGTCATTTATGGGGAACAAATCGCGCACCATGGCCATCGAAGCCACGCCTGCCGCGCAACTGCCGATAGCCTGCACGAAACGCATCGCTATCAGCCCGTCTATATCCGTGGTAAAGGCACAGCCGATAGAGGCCAGGATATACAGCAACAGCCCCGCATACAGCGGCTTCTTCCGCCCGAACCTATCCAACAGCGGCCCATACAACAACTGCCCCGCCGAAATGCCGATAAAAAAGCTGGAGAGCGACAACGCCACGCTGGCCGTGTTGGTATGCATGTACCCTGCTATTACGGGAAAGCCGGGCAAGTACATATCGATGGCAAAGGGGCTGAGCGCGGTAAGCGAACCGAGAACGAGGATAAGCGAAATGTATTTTTGCCGGGTCATGGTAGGGAGCAGGAATGAAAGGGCTGCAAAGGTAGGGAAAGAAAAGTGGGCGATGCTTATAAGAAAACGTTAACAAATCCTGTTCCAACGCGGATGTCTACCTTAAAGGGGCTAAAGAGGTTGAGATAAGGCAAGGGTTTGTCTACTATGTAACAGGTATTTCGCCATGGACCCTCGACCGTGGACCATCGACCATAAACATTTTTTCCCTACCTTTGCGCCTTTATTGGCAAAAAGTTCAACCCCCGAAACCCGTTATGCAACACGTTGGCATTCAGAATGAGAAGTCCGGATTGGACAGCGTTGGATTGAAGAATATCAAAACCGCCTATTGGAACCTCAGCCCAGCCGAGCTTACCCAGCATAGCCTCGACCAAAACGAAGGCGTATTGGCCGACAACGGTGCCCTCGTTATCAAAACCGGCAAGTTCACCGGCCGCTCGCCCAAAGACAAATACTGCGTAAAAGATAGCACTACCGAAAACAGCGTAAACTGGGGCGAGGTAAACATCCCCGTGTCCACCGAAACCTTCGACAAGCTCCTCGGCAAGATAACCGACTACCTGCAAAACAAAGACGTGTACGTGCGCGACGGCTACGTATGCGCCCACCCGGAGTACCGCATGAACCTGCGCGTTATCTCCGAAAAGCCTTGGCAGAGCCTCTTCGCCTACAACATGTTCTTGCGCCACACCGAGGCCGACTTGAAGAGCGTAACCCCGGAGTGGACGGTTATCTGTGCCAGCGGCTTCCAAGCCATCCCCGGCGAAGATGGCGTGAAGGCGGAGAACTTCGCCATCGTCAACTTCACCAAAAAGATGATCATCATCGGCGGCACGGGCTACACCGGCGAAATCAAGAAGGGCATCTTCACCGTGCTCAACTACGTGCTGCCGCACGACAAGGGCGTGCTATCCATGCACTGTTCCGCCAACCTCGGCAAAGACGGCGACACCGCCATCTTCTTCGGCCTTAGCGGCACGGGCAAAACCACCCTCAGTGCCGACCCCAACCGCGGCCTCATCGGCGACGACGAGCACGGCTGGAGCGACGATAGCGTGTTCAACTTCGAGGGCGGCTGCTACGCCAAGGCCATCGACCTCAGTGCCGAAAAAGAGCCGCAGATATACGCCGCCATACGCCCCGGCGCGCTGGTGGAAAACACCACCTTCTTCCCCGATACCAACACCATCAACTTCGAAGACGGCACCGTTACCGAAAACACCCGCGTAAGCTACCCGCTCACCTTTATAGACAATGCCG
>CAYYZT010000284.1:0-290 GCA_964476015.1 uncultured Chitinophaga sp. | reverse complement strand
CATCTTCTTCCTCACCGCCGACGCGTTCGGCGTGCTGCCCCCCATCAGCCGCCTCACCCCCGGCCAGGCCATGTACCACTTCATCAGCGGCTACACCGCCAAGGTGGCAGGCACCGAAAAGGATATATTGGAGCCTAAAACCACCTTCTCTGCATGCTTCGGGGCAGTGTTCCTACCCCTGCACCCCACCAAATATGCCGAAATGCTGGGCGAAAAGATGCAGAAGCACGAGGTAAAGGTATGGCTCATCAACACCGGTTGGACGGGCGGCCCCTACGGCATCGGCAACC
>CAYYZT010000283.1:508-4817 GCA_964476015.1 uncultured Chitinophaga sp. | reverse complement strand
GGTAGAAGAGGAACCGTTAATAACGGTATTGGCTACTAGGCCATTGGCCCCGTCCCTGCCACGACCGCCAGCACTGCCGCTGCCGCCATTGCCGCCGTTGCCGCCGTTCGTGTTGCCGCAAGCTCCTGCCGCGCAAGAGCCAGAAGTGCCGCCGTTGGTGCGGCCGCTGTTACTTGAGCCGGCTGACTGCCCGTTTGCACCGTTGCCGCCCGTGCCCGCCGAGCCTGTGGAAATGTTCACATCAGCTATAGTAACGTTGGTACTGGAGCTGTGCCGCCATATACCAAAAACGCCGCCACCGCCATAGCCGCCGGGGCCGCCAAGGCCTCCATTGCCGCCATCGCCGCCACGTCCGCCATTGTTGCCGGTACAAGCTCCGCAAGAAAACCTTCCGCCACGGCCGCCTTGGCCGCCGCCACCGCCGCCGCCGCCAAAGCCATTGGAGCCGTTTTGCCTACCACTAGGTGTAAAAAAAGCTAGGTTAGGAATGGTTAGCGTGGGCCTATCGCCTGCGGTATAGGATGTGGTAGCCCCGCCTGCATTGGTACCATTGGAGCCTGCTTGGCCGCTTCCTTGCCTGTTGCAGCCACAAGCGCAAAGCGTACAGCCAGAGCTGCTGCTGCCCAAAGAGCTACCGCCCGCGCCGCCTGCGGCACCGCCGTTGCCAGAAGAACCGGAAGTTGCCGTAGCGGGCCTGTTGCCGTCGCTTGAACCACCGCTTCCGCCGCCGCCCGAGCCGCCTGAGCCGCCGCCGCCGCTGCCGCTCGGTGTAGTGCCAGCAGCTCCGCTACTGCCATTGCCCAGTTGTACGTTCACGCGCGAAATGGTGTAATTGCTGCTGCTGTTCACAATGTGGAAGCCATAGTTGCTGGTGCCTTGGCCATTTACGGCGGTGCCGGTGGCGTTAGCGGTTTGTATGTTCAAATCCCTCACCGTCCAGTTGCTGGTGTTGTTAGAGTAGATGGCAGTGAGATTCCTTACGTCGTTGTTTTCGGTGCGCACCGCCGCGTTGGTGAAACTCAGCAAGGTGATGTCGCCACTGGTGCTGCTCTTTTGCCAGCTAGTGGAGCCCGTGCCTGGCAAATATCCGCCCTCTATAACCACATTGGGCTTCATTATAAGCGTTGCTGTTTCGCTAGAAGTGCCCCTGCCGACTTTTATATACGTGAGGGTGGTATTGTTGCTTGCTACCGAGCCCAAGGCTTTGCCCACTGTTTGCCAAGGTGTATTGGGCCTGTTGATGGCATGGGCATCGTTGCCGTTTATAGGGTCTACATATATGGCATTGCAGGTAGGCAGGTTGCAGCTTGCGTCGCTTGCTGCTTTCACTTGCACGGTTACGGTAAGCGAAGTAGCTGTGTTGGAGCCGAAGTTGGCCGTACAGTTGGATGTGGCCAGCACCCGGTAATAGGTGGTGCCCGATGTGGCGGTTTGCGGTACGTATGTTTTGCCCGTGGCACCGCTTATATTGCTAAAGCTCACGTTGTTGGTACTGCTTTGCCATTGGAAAAAACGCCCCATGTTATATCCGTTGGCCGTATTGGTTTCGGCGTTTAGCTCAAGCGGCACGCCTGGGCACACGGAGTAGTTGCCGTTGGCGTTGGGTTGAAGCGTAAAAGTAGGGGCTTGGGCCCATTCCCAATAGATGTTGAATTTGCCACCATAGCCATGGTTGCCATAATAGAAGCCGTAAGTGGAGGTTCCGCATGGCGATGCGTTTCTAAAACTGATATTGGCCAAGCGCATACGGTTGGTGCGGCCGTCGTCGGGGTTGGGCCAGCAGCCGGAGTCGTAGGTGTTGTCGCTGCCGCAACCGTCTTCCTCCCAGCTTTCCATGTCAAAGTTCACCTGTGTGGCATTTACACCGTTGTGGCTGGATAGGGCAGTGTTCGTGATGTTCCACACCCCGCAGGAGCGTGTTCCGCCGTTGATGAGTACCGGGGATTGGAAGTTGCCGTTGGAGTGGCCGCCCCAAAATATCCATCGGGGTTCGGGGTCGTCGCAGATGCTTACGGGCCAACAGCCACAACAGACACCTTGGGCATCGTTGCCGCAGTCGTAGGAATGGGTTACTTCAATTACTTGCGTGGATATGTTTACGTTCTGGGCTCCTAAGTAGCCCACTAACGATAGCAGCAATGCTATTGCGTGTAGTTTTTTCATGGGTAGGCAGGGTTAGTTAGGGTTACAAACGGGATAGTGCCAAGGTAACAACGTACTGTTTGGAGGTAAGTACCAGTTGCATCTTGTCGTGGTCTATCTTAGCATTCATTATCTGTGTGCGCTCATGCTTCTTTATTTCCTCGGTAACGGTTTTGGTATACGGGAAATACACGCCGCTCCACACGTAAACGGTATTGGTGCTGTCTTTTATGTAGAAGAAGTCTTCGGCACCCGCGTTTCCGAAGCCGGCAGTGCCGCCTTCTTTAAAGGTATAAACGGCTTTGGCCTTTTTCTTCTCTTCAAGGTCAAGCCGGAAGTGCTTGGCCTCTTCGGTGAGGGGTTGGTATTTGTAATCTTCTAAAATCCATTCGCCTACAATGTTACTTGGTTGGTCTGTAGGAATAACGGAGTACAATGCAACGGAGCCTACGCTGAGGCCCAATAGCAATAACAAAACTTTAGTCATATAGCGGGTTTTTAATAGCAAATTAAGCCTCGGTTTGCAGGCATAATTTGTGAATTAACAAAATCAAGTTAATGTAAGATTTTGAAAAAGGCAAGGATTAACTGGGTAAATGCCTGATGGGATAGGTCGTGTTCGCTTCAAAATCCACACTTTCGGCATACGGTTGTAGCGGTTTTTTAGCAAAAAGATAACACTTATGCACATTGAAAACCGATAGCCGTAATGGCAAATGGCCGCAACTTTTCGGTTACGGCCATTTGCGTTAATGAAACCCGCTGTGCTGTTGGGGAAGGGTTCGAACCTTCACGAGGTGGTTAGTCTCTCATCCGCTTGCGCCGGATCAGGGATTTGTCCCAAGCTCCTCACCCTCGGGACGGGAGGGCACGTCTGCCTGTTTCATCACCCAACAATTTGGTTATTAGTTATTGGTTGATTGGTTGATTGGTTGATTTGTTAATCGGCAGCTAATAAACCGGTTAACTGATAAACTAATAACCAACCATAACTATGCAACAAATATAGTACCTTATACCTTTTGTTGCAATATTTTGTTTTATTTTGAAATAACTTTACGATATTGATATTTAAATGGAATTTTTGTAGTTAAATTGTTAAAATTGGATGCCGATGGGGCCTTTGAATTTCGAAATTGATAAGCTGGACATGGAAATCCTTTCCATTTTGATGGAAGATGCGCAGATTCCTTATACCGAAATAGCCAAAAAAGTGTTCGTTTCGGGCGGCACGGTACACGTTCGGGTAAAAAAACTCACCGATATGGGCATCATCAAAGGCAGCCAAGTGAACATAGACCCGGAGAAGCTGGGGTACGGGCTCACCGCTTTTATCGGCATCTTCCTCAACAAAAGCTCCATGTACGACACGGTGGTAAAGGCTCTGAAGGAAATACCCGAAGTGGTGGGCTGCAACTACACTACGGGTGCGTATGGCATGTTTGTAAAAATACTGTG
Organism: uncultured Chitinophaga sp.; assembly: GCA_964476015.1. GTDB lineage: Bacteria > Bacteroidota > Bacteroidia > Chitinophagales > CAIOSU01 > CAIOSU01. The sequence continues at coordinate 1,217 of CAYYZT010000283.1, read as the reverse complement.
CCGCGATACCAACCACCTGCGCCAAGTGCTGCACGACAAGTTGCAGCACATCGATGGCATCAACCGTACCGAAACGCTGATTTCGCTGGAAGAAAGCATCAACCGCCCATTGCGGTTGGTTGAGCAAAAAGACGCACCTTTGCCGTAATGGATACTCCCTTGCTCACCGAGTTGCCCTATATCGGCTCCCTTTCGTTCCACGCTTTGGCGTTGCGGGGCGCACCTATATATATAGAAGCATGGGAAAACTTCCAAAAAGCCACCTATCGAAACCGCGCGCACATTGCCGGGCCCAACGGCATGGAGCGGCTGAGCATACCCATAGACGAGGGCCGGGGGCTGCGGTGCCCCGTTAAGCAGGTGCGCATAAGCTATGCCCACGATTGGCCCAAGCTGCACTGGGGTGCCTTGGTGGCGGCCTATGGGCGGTCGCCGTATTTCGAGTTTTACCAGCACGATTTTAAGCCGCTGTACGAGCAGCCCGGCGAGCTGCTCTTTGATTTTAACCTGCGGGTGTTGCACACCACTTTTAAACTGCTTGGCATAAAGCAGGAGATACGTTTCACTCTCGATTATTATAAGACGGCCCCAACCGATTGGCTCGATGTGCGTTCGGCCATCCATCCCAACCCTTCCAAAGATAGGGCAGGGGAGTGGACGAGGCCGGTGGCGTATTATCAGGTCTTTCAAGACCGCCACGGTTTCCTGC
>CAYYZT010000283.1:0-498 GCA_964476015.1 uncultured Chitinophaga sp. | reverse complement strand
GTTTCCTGCCCGACCTTTGCGCCTGGGATTTGCTTTTCAACGAAGGGCCCAACGCGGGCAACATCCTTCGGCAAATGGCAAAGCCATAAATGAGGAAACTGGAAAAGAATTTTAGCCAAACAAATAATGTCGGACCACTAATTGTTGGAAACCAAGCCTTTTGCTGCCCACAATCGCTGCCTTATTCGGGTTGAATGCGTAATTTTGTGCCTGGAAGAAGAACAATACAATGGCTGGTAAGAAATTTGAGGTTGCGGTTTCCACTATTTCGGGTAGTGCTTTTCCTAATTTTATTGATATAACGAAGGGTGTAAAGGTTGATAAGGGATACCGCAGGCGGTTTTACAAATCGATGATGGTGTCGCTAGTGTCGGAGCCTTTCCGTTGGGTGGAAAACTGGAAGTACAACAAACTGGTACACGAAACGCCCATCGCTGCCGAACCGGTATTCATCCTCGGCCATTGGCGCAGCGGCACCACCTACCTGCACAACCTGAT
>CAYYZT010000282.1:0-4825 GCA_964476015.1 uncultured Chitinophaga sp. | reverse complement strand
CGGTAACCGTGCTGAGCAACGATGTGGACCCTGACGGGGACAACATCAGCCTTACCGCCGCTTTTGGTGCCACCAACGGTACGGCAGTGGCGAACGGCAACGGCACCATAACCTTTACCCCGGCCAACGGATTTAGCGGTTGGGCCAGTTTCCGCTATTCCATTTGCGATGATGGCGTGCCCAGCCTTTGCGACAGTGCCACGGTATATGTTGAGGTAGGTACCCCGCCGCCGCCTGCCCCGGTTGCCGATTTTTCTTGGGCGAACCCCTCTGGCGGCCTAGTGCAGTTTACTGACCAGAGTAGCAACGGCCCCACCAGTTGGAGTTGGGACTATGACGACGGCAGCACCCTCGGCACCACCCAAAACCCGAACCGCATCTACGCCGCCAACGGCACGTATAATGTGTGCCTTACCGCCACCAACGCATCGGGTAGCGACACGCATTGCAAAAACGTAACGGTGAGCAACATCGGCGCGGGCAACAACGCGCCCGTGGCCGTGGACGATAGCGTAAGCACCAACTACCAAACGCCTGTAACGGTAGCCGTGCTGGGCAACGATGTGGACCCTGACGGCGACAACATAAACCTTACCGCCGCTTTTGGTGCCACCAACGGTACGGCGGTGGTAAATGGCAACGCCACGGTAACCTTTACGCCTGCTGCCGGATTTAGCGGCTGGGCCAGTTTCCGCTATTCCATTTGCGACGATGGCACGCCCAGCTTGTGCGACAGTGCCACGGTATATATTGAGGTAGACGTACCCCCACTGTTGCCAACACCAGACTTTACCTACACCGATAGCTGTTTGTACGTGAGTTTCACCAACACCACCTCGGGCTTTTCCGGTTTGGCAACGTGGGATTTTGGCGATGGTACCACTGGCACCGGCGATACCATAAGCCATATCTATGGCGAAGAGGGCACTTACAACGTGTGCTTAAACGTGGGCGGCTTTGCCGGCTCGGTGGATACGTGCTATACCATTACCATAGATAGCTGTAGCGAAGTAGGCATCCTAAGCGTGGATGTGCTGGTGCTGCAACTATACCCCAACCCCGCGCATAGCCAACTTACCGTGGTGGTACCGCAAGGCACCCAAGGCGGCAAACTGGCCATTATAAACAACTTGGGCATGCTGGTGAAGGAAGTGGAAGTAACCGCCCACCGCACCACCGTTTCCATTAGCGAACTGGCCACGGGCATCTACCACCTTGCCTACACCTCTGCCAACGGCACCCAAGGCGCTGGCAGGTTTGTGAAGGAGTAGTTTTTTGGTCGATGGTCCACGGTCGATAGTCCATGGCCAAAAAAGACGACAGACAACCGACCACGGACGACAGGCCCCTGATAAAATTTGAGAGAGGAATACAGCCCCAAGCAAACTAGGCCGTGCCCAATACCCTCTCGGGAGGGTCAGCACGCGGCATGTTGATGGGGTGGTCCGAGGATTGGAAAGATGCCGTGAATTAAAACCCGAAGGAGTGAAACGTGCTGGGGTGGGTCGATGGGAGTTGTGCTGACCTCGCAAGGACGTATTGCAGCTCGCAAGGTCTTTCCACCACGGAAACCCACCCCGATGCCCGTTGGTCCATCGCACCGTTCCAACACCAAGCCGGGCTTCGACCCTCCGAGGAGGGTATTGGGCACGGCATTGTTTATTTCAAGATTATTCTTCGAAGGGCTAAGATTTTATACCTCCTTTTGCTTCCCAATCCATTTAACAATATTCTCCTCCAAAATATTGAGCGGCAGGGAACCGTGGCGCAGCACCTCGTCGTGGAAGGATTTGATGTCGAAGCGGTTGCCCAGTTCGGTGCGGCTCCTGTTCAGCAGTTCCAATATCTTCATCTGGCCTATTTTGTAGGCCGTGGCTTGGCCGGGCATCACGATGTGCCGCTCCACCATGCTCACGCACTCGCCCATGGGGCTGGGCGTGTTGGCGGCGTAAAATTCGATGCCTTCCTCACGGGTCCAGCGTTTCCAATGGATGCCCACGTCCACCACAAGGCGGCAGGCACGCCAAAGCTCCATGCTCAGGCGGCCAAAATCGGAGTAGGGGTCTTTGTAAAAGCCATACTCTTTGGGCAGGTATTCCGAATAAAGCCCCCAGCCCTCTATATAAGCCGTGTGCCCGCTGCCTAGCGTGCGGAACTTGGGCAGGCCCTGTAGTTCTTGGTTGATGCTCATTTGCATATGGTGGCCCGGTATGGCCTCGTGGTAGGCCAGGGCCTGCATCTCATACACGGGCATGTTCTTCATGTCGTACAGGTTCACATAGTAGCGGCCGGGGCGCGAGCCATCGGGGGCGGGGTCTTCATAAAAAGCCGTGCCTGCGGAAGTCTCACGGAAAGGCTCCACCGTTTTCACCTCCAGTTGGGCCTTGGGGAAAATGGTGAACAAGTTGGGCAGGAACGCTTTCATGGAGTCGATAAGCGACTGCGTTTCGTTCAGGTATTTCTGTTTGCCTTCGGGCGTGTTGTCGTAATAAAACTGTTTGCCGTTTTTAATGAAAGCAAAGAAATCCTTGAGGCTGTCGCCCTGGAAGTTTACCTGCTTCATTATTTGGTACATTTCGCCGTGTATGCGCTTTATCTCGCTTTCGCCGATGGCCATTACCTCGTCGGGCGTGAGGGTGGTAGTGGTGCTGTTTGCCAAGGCAATTTCGTAGTACGTGTCCCCGTTCGGAAACTTCCACACCCCGGCATCGTTGGTGGCTTTCTTCTCCAGTTGGGTCATATAGGCTATCAGGCCCTCGTAGGCGGGCTTGAAGTGGTTGAGCAAAGCCAAACGCGCTTCCTCTGTCAAAGCGGCCTTGGTGGCCGCATCTATGGTAGAATCCAGCCCAGCCAGTTTGTTGTTGAAATCTTCATACAGCGGAGATACTTTCTTCAAATTATCGAACGGATAACCGGTGAGCAGGTTTTTACAGTCGCCCAGCACGGTAGGGAACAGGTATTTGGGCAAAATGATGTCTTTCCCCTCGCGTATTTTCAACCCTTCTATTACTTGGGCCATCACCTTTTCAATCTTTTGCAGGCGCGAGATATAGTCCTTGGCATCCTGCACGGTTTCAATCTGGTGGATGCTGATGAGGAACGACGGTAGCCAAGTATGCACGCCGTTCATATGGTCCACGGGGTAGTCGTGGAAACGCATTTCGAAGTGCGCGATGTCGTCTTCGGTCTCTTTCATCCACATGCGGTAGCTGGTTTGGGTTTGCTCGTCCAGCTTATCGAAGTTGATACTGTCTTTAAGGAAAGCAAGGTTCTTTTTGTCGATTTCGTGCTCCACTATTTGCATGGAGTCGGAAAAATCTCCCCACTCGCCGTAAGTGGAGTCTTTAATGGCGAGGTATGCCTTCCAAATAGGGTACCGGGCCACGTGGTCGTCCCACACCTTATCGAACCATTCGTTGGCGCGCTTGCTTTCGGCTGCAATTTCCTCGGCGGTAGCGGCAGTGGGTTTGTTCTCGTTTTTGCAGGCCATCATTAGTAAGATTAACAGTAGGGCGGTGGGCACTAGAAAGCGCATGGTGTGCAGGGTTTGGGTGCAAAGTTGGGCAAATAAACCGAGAAGCGGCTGGCCTTTAGAAGTTTAGGCCCGCTATGTGGACGAAAGGCAGCAAAAAATAGATTAAAATAATTCGGCACCCAATTTGATATACCCTTTGCAGGGAAAGTTGGGGTTACAGGGAATATGTTTTACTGTAAACCATTGGAGGGACCGATAAGATGAAGCAAGGATACACCAAGTTCGGCAAGGACCGAATAGCACTCAGAAAAAAAGACGTGCCCCGGCACGACAGCACTGCCGCCGAAGTGGCGCACAGCATACAAAACCCGTTGCAGTTTGTAAACAACTATGCCGCGCTCAACATTGAGCTGCTGGTGGAGTTGCAAAACGCCCTTACCGCCGGCAACAAAGCCGAGGCAGAGGCCATCATACACGATGTGATGCTTAACTGCCACCGCATTGAGCAGCACGGCAAGCGGGTATCGCAAGCAGTGGCGCAAATGCAGCTACGCTGCAAGTAAAAGTTACATAATAACGTCGAAGGTATCTTCGCTGCCCACCCAGTCGCGGAACTGTTCGCTGCCGCCGCGCACCTTCCAGTCGCTATCGATGGTGAGTTTGGAACTGATGCCCCCGCGCGGGTTGAAAATCATGGTAATGCGCAGGCGTTCCGGCTCGTAGGTTTCGATAAGGTGATCGTAAATGATGTTGATGAGCCGCTCATAAGATACCACAATGTCGCGCAACTGGTACACATACTGTTTCAACGATTTTAGCTCTATTACTTTCTTTTTTGGGTAGAAAGTCATGTACAGCGTAGCAAAGTCAGGCTGCTCGTGTACGCCCAAAAAAGTACACTCGGGTACCTTAATCTTTATCTCGTAGGCACCCGTGGCAGGGTTTGGGATGGATTTCAGTAATTTCCGATCTATTTTATCGTAAAGCTTCTTTTCGTGGGCCATGTGGAGGAGGTAGTTAAAAGCATGTACTGCAAAGGAAATCAATAAATAGGGAAGTTGGAAATCAATCCTCCCCGCCATAAACATTAGCTTTGCTTTATTAGCCTAATAACTGGATTTTTGACCCTCAACTTTTCCTTATGGCCGTCTGGATGCTTAAGGCCGCGATACAAAAGACCATTGCGGCCCTACCTTATAAACATAGGATAAATTACCTTTTCCAAAAGCACGTAACCAAAGGGCTGGAATTGACGGATGAGCTGTTTGAGGACCGCTTGGGCCATGCCAGAGACCACTGGAGGCATTTTGCCGCGCAGCATGGCCTGAAGATCGGCACCATCGCCGACCT
>CAYYZT010000281.1:0-4836 GCA_964476015.1 uncultured Chitinophaga sp. | reverse complement strand
CCACGCCCATACAACATTTCAACAGCAACCAGTGCTACAGCAACGTATATCCGGGTAGCCCAGGTAAGGATGTGTTCTACAGCATCAATATTTCCCAGCCAGCAGGCGTTACCATTTCGCTTTGCAACCCCAGCCCGGCTGGTTTCGATACTTACCTATACTTGTTGGATGCCAACTGTAACGTAGTGGTAGCCTCCAACAACAACACTTGCGGCACCTCTTCGCAAATCGCCACCTCCATCTGTACCCCTGGCCGCTACACCATAGTGGTTGAAGGCGTATTTACCCTTACCGTTACCGAAACGCCGAGCTTGCTGCTTAACTATACCGTGGCTACCACGGCCACTTCTTGCTTTGGCGGCAACAACGGTACGGCTACCATCAACATTACCCAAGGTGCAGGCCCTTACACCTATGCTTGGGGCCCGGGCACTTTGCCTGCTACCGCTTCGCAAACAGCCCTTACTGCGGGCAGTTATAGCGTAACGGTAACTGACGGTAGCGGATGCCAACGCTCGCAGACTTTCACCATCGGCAGTGCCCCCGCTATTGTTGCTTCCGCCATCGGCAGCAACCCTATTTGTAACGGAGGCAGCAACGGTAGCATTACCGTAAGTGCCAGTGGCGGTACGCCTCCGTTCACCTATTCAGCCGATAACGGAAACATCTACCAAAGCAACCCGACCATCAACAACCTGCCTGCTGGTAGCTATATTGTGCTGGTAAAGGATGCCAATAACTGTATAGATACGGTGCAAACCATTACCCTTACGAATCCGCCGGCCACCATTAGGCCCAACGTTGCCATTACCAACGTGAGCTGCAATGGCCTGAGCGATGGCGAGTTTACATCCAACCCAAGCAACGGCAATGCCCCTTACCAATACTCGTTGAACAGCGGCAGCTTTGTAAGCACCAACACCTTTACAGGTTTGTCCATTGGTACTTATGTGTTGAGGGTTCAGGATAACCTAGGCTGTATAGTGGATACCACTTTCAGCATTACCCAACCGGGCATATTGGCCGCACAGGTAAGCAGCAACACGGGTGCCCTGTGCTTTGGCACCGCAACCGGCACCATTACCATTGCCGTATCGGGCGGTACCACTCCGTACCAATACAGCATAAACGGTGGCACTTCGCAGTTGAGCAATACGTTTAGTGGCTTGGCTACGGGCAATTATACGTTTGATATTGTGGATGACAACGGATGCCAAACGCAGATATTTGCTTTCGTGGCGCAGCCTACGTTGTTGGATGCCGGCCAGTTGTTCCGCATCGATGTAAGCTGTAACGGTTTGAGCGATGGTGTGGCCGTGGTATCTGCCGCGGGCGGTACGCCACCGTACACCTTCTCCGACGATGGGGTAACCTATGTAAACAATGCCGCTTTCAGCTTCCTGCCCGGCGGTACTTACCGTTTCTATGTAAAAGATTTCAACGGCTGTATCGATAGCACCGATATTACCATCATCGACCCGGCTACTATTTCGGCCACGGCCACCGTTACCAACGCTACTTGCCAAGGCATCGGCAACGGTACCCTTGTTATCAATGCTGCGGGCGGCACACGCCCTTATAAGTATGCTGCACAAGGCGGCTTGTTTACAACCGACAGCACTTTTAGCAATTTGGCTGGTGGCACCTACAACTTTATAGTACGCGATGCCAACCTTTGCGAAGAGAACTTCACCTTTACGGTAGGCAACACCAACAGCATCGGCATTGCTGCCACGCATGTGGATGTGCTTTGCTTTGGCGATAGCACGGGTAGCATAAACGCTACGGCTAGCCTGGGCAACCCGCCATACCAATACTCGCTTAACGGCGGTGCTTTGGTATCTAGCGGAAACTTTACGAATCTGCCCGCAGGCTCTTACTTGGTAAGGGTGCAAGACACCAACGGTTGCCAAAAAGATACCACTATTGCGATTATCCAACCTACGGAATTGTTGATTACCGTGGTAAGTGTAACCAATGCCACTTGCTTCAACATCAGCAACGGGGCCATCGATATTAATGTAACGGGCGGTACGGGAGCCTACACCTACGCTTGGAGTGGCGGATTGGCCGCTACGCAAGACCACCAGAACATTAACGGCGGCACTTATACCGTGGTAGTTACCGATGCCAGTGGCTGTACTGCTACCGAAACGGTAACGGTAGGCCAAACGCCACCAATGTTCCTTAACGTGGCCAACATACAAAACGTAAGTTGCAACGGGGCCAACAATGGCGAGGTGGACATTACGGTAAACGGCGGCAGCGCCCCCTATACCTTTGGTTGGAGCAACGGTGCCACTACCGAAGACATTAGCGGAGTGCCCGGTGGCAACTATACCGTAACGGTAACGGATGCCAACGGTTGTTCCGAAACCATCACGGCTACCGTAACCGAGTCGCCTGCCTTGGTGGTGAACGCCAACATAACCGGCAACATTACTTGTGCCAACGGAAACAACGGTGTAATTACCGTGTCGGTGAACGGTGGCGTGGCCCCTTATACCTACTCGTTGAGCGGTGCCGCCTTCCAAGTGGACAGTGTGTTCAGCAATCTGGTACCGGGCACGTATGTGGTTACGGTTAGGGATGCTGAGGGCTGCCAAACAGCTACCCAAAACGTTAACGTATTGGATGGCGACATCTTTACGCTCGATTACGAAGACATAGAGATTACCAAAGGCGAGAAGGATACGCTTGTGGCTATCCTCGACCCGAGCAGCACGGTGCTGACTACCATTGTTTGGACCCCGCAAAGCGGTTTGAGCTGCACCGATTGCCTGAGCCCGATTGCCAGCCCAGGAGAAACCACCATATACACCGTAACCGCCACGGATACCAATGGCTGTAGCGTTACTACTAGCGTAAGGGTGTCAGTAAACGAAGATTACCGTGTGGCGATGCCGAACATTTTCTCGCCGAACGGCGACGGTAACAACGACGACTTCCGTTTCTGGTCGTTCGGCGCGGTGGTTACCGAGGTGCGCATCTTCAACCGTTGGGGTAGCCAAGTTTATTACAATTCGAACCAAGAATCGGCCGCGCCCGGATGGGACGGTAAGCACAACGGCGAAGATGCTTCGGAAGGTACGTATGTGTACGTAATAGACGTGGTGTTTGCCAATGGCGAGAAACGCCAAGTAACCGGCAGCGTGTCGCTCATTCGCTAAAAACGAAATAAAAACTTAGTCCAGAAAAACCTTTCCCGTACCAAACGGGAAAGGTTTTTTGCTTTTCGGTATTGCCATTACTGAGGTATGGTATCTATTTTTAACTAAAATAATGTATCTTCACCAGCTGAAATGTAAGCTTAAACTTGCACGGACTATGAGACTGACCTTACGTATGGCGATGCTTTTGATGGGCATCTTTACCGTTAACAGTAATTTATCTGCACAAACCCTGAACGACGGCCCTATACAGCTTAGGGTAAAAGTAGGCGAAGTTAGGGTGGCCTATACTTCCAACAACTCGTCGGATTTTGCCATTGCCTGTGGTTCTTTTTGTAGCCAGTTGGCCCCGAACCTGCAAGAGGACGAATTGACGTTCAACTTTTGGGCGCAGGATAATGCCAACATTAGCGGTCTTGGTTGGCAGGGTGGCTTTTGCCTCACGGCCGATTTGGCCATGAACAACGGTGGCCCGGATATCAGCAACGATTTTGATACTACCATTTTCCTGCATACGTACACCGCAGCTTCGGTTCCGCAGTTCGTAAACATCCGCCAACGTTCTTGGGAAGACGACATACCGCAGGATTTTTCGATTATTTCCGGCCTTACCCCTTGCGGCTCTTCGGGTTCCCGTTGCACTTATGAGGCCAGCGTTTGCTGCTTGAACCTTTTTGGTTGCATCTTCTCCGAAGGCGACGACTACCTTTGCGATGCCAACCCGTTTGCCACCAATATAAACTACCGCTTGGGCCCGCCTTGCCGCTTGTACTCGCACGGCTTTATTACGGGCAGCGGTTGCACCAACAACTTCTATCGCCCGGAGATTAAAACTTTTTGGCGCTATACCAAGGGTACGGCCTGTACCCCCGCCAATGCCATTGATTTGGGCACCATTGCTGCGGGCACTACCATCAGCCACTTCAACAGCAACGAGTGCTATGGCAACGTGTTCAGCGGCGGCCAGGGCAACGATGTGTATTATACTTTCTCCATCAGCAATCCTATCGGTGTTACCATCCGTTTGACTGCCGATTGCCCAACGGGTGGCGGCGCGTTTAACGTGCAGTTGAACTTGTTGGAAAGCAACTGTACCGTTGATAGCACCCGTAATGGCACTTGCAGCAGCCCGGCCATCATAGCCAAGGCATTGTGCCAAGCTGGCCGCTACTATGTAGTGGTTGACGGTGCCACCGCTGGCGATTTGGGCACCTTTACCATTACGGTTGAAGAAAACCCGGCATTCTCCTTGAACGCTACCGTGGCCACTACCCCGGTGTTGTGCAACGGCCAATCGAACGGCTCTGTAAAGGTTAATGTAACGGGCGGCGTATCCCCTTATACCTACCAATGGAGCGGCGGCTTGCCTGCCGTTGACTCAATCGGTGGCTTGCCTGCCGCTGTTTATAACGTAACCGTTACCGATGCGGCTGGTTGCCAAACCACCGCCACGGGCACCGTGGGTTCTCCTGCCGTGCTCACTGCTACTGCCACTGCCACCAACGTATCGTGCGGCGGTGCCACTGACGGTAGCGCTACCGTAACCCCGACGGGTGGCCAAGCCCCTTACACTTATGCTTGGAACAGTACGCCGCCACAGTTTGCGTTTACGGCCGTTTCGCTGGCTGCGGGCACTTATGGCGTAACCGTTACCGACTTCAATGGC
>CAYYZT010000280.1:0-4856 GCA_964476015.1 uncultured Chitinophaga sp. | reverse complement strand
CGTTACTGTTTCTGGCACCTATAGCGTAACCGTTACCAGCACGTTCGGCTGCACGTCTACCAGCAGCATTGAGGTTACGGTATGGCCGCTGCCCGTGGCCAACGCTGGCAACGATACCACCATCAGCAAAGGTTATAGCGTTCAACTGAACGGCAGCGGTGGCGTGCAATACGAATGGACACCTACCGAAAGCCTCGACAACCCGGACATCGCCAACCCGATTGCCAAGCCTTTGGCAACTACTACCTACACCTTGTTGGTAACAGACATTAACGGCTGTCAGGATACGGACGACGTAACCGTGTTTGTGAACGAGGATTACTTGGTGGAAGCCACCAACACCCTCACCCCGAACGGCGACGGCAAAAACGACTTTTGGTACATCATCAACATCGAGACATATCCTGACGTGGAGGTGCTCATTTTTGACAGATGGGGCACGCAGGTGTACGAGAGCAAGGCATACCAAAACGATTGGGACGGCACTTATAAGGACAATAAGCTGCCCGAAGGCACCTACTATTACGTAATCCGCTTTGAGGGCAGCGACAGGCTGTACAAAGGGGCTGTAAACATTCTTCGCTAAACCACTGAAACGGACGCATCATGAAAAAGCTGTTTATACTTATAGCCCTTGCCGCAGCCGCTTTCACAGGCTTACAGGCGCAACAGGTTCCGTTGTACTCGCAGTATTGGTACCATCCATACCTGTACAACCCCGCCCGCACCGGTTTCGACGACCAAGCGCAGGCATATTTCATCTACCGCCGCCAATGGGTGGGTTTTGAAGACGGACCGCAAACACAGGCCCTTACCTTCAACATGCCCGTAATGAACCGCAAGGCGGGTTTCGGCGTGTACCTGTTCAACGACATGAGCAGCATCTTCCGCCGCTTGGGAGGTAGTTTTACCTATGCCTACCATATCAATTTCTCCGAGAATTTGGACCATCGCCTTTCCTTGGGCCTTTCGGCTGGCGTGCAGGATATCCGCATTAATTACAGCGACGTGGTAGTGCTAGACCCTACCGATGAAGTCATCTTGAACGGCATGCGCCGCAACTCGTTCTTCGAGGCGGGCTTTGGCATCAACTATTTCTTCAAAAACTGGAGCTTGGGCCTATCCGCCCCCAGCATTTTCGGCACCGACCTTAAATACTTGAGCAAAGAAGGTTTGGCGGGTTATGAAATCCAGCGCCATTACGTGGCCCAAACCTCGTACAAAATCAAGCTGGCGCAAGACAAGTTTACCATCGAGCCGATGGCCGCTTTCCGCACCACGGAGGCGTTCAACTTCCAGATTGATGCAGGGGCTTCGTTTATGTTCAAGGATTGGGTATGGATAAACGGCATGTACCGCCACAATTTTGCCGCTAGCGTGGGCGGGGGCTTCAAGATACATGACCTGATTACCGTGGGCTACTCCTACGATTTGCCCATAAACGAGCTGCAAGGCTACAACACGGGCAGCCACGAACTGCTATTGGGCGTTACTTTCGGCAGGAAGAAGAAAGATGGCGGGGTTGACGAAGAAACGCTGAAAAAGATGGGCGAGGTAACGGCCAAACAGGACAGCCTGATTGCCGAGCTGTTCCAACAACTGGATTCGTTGGATACCCGTGTCGACTCGCTGGAAGATGCGCTGAAAAACGGGCTGGAAGTGGAAGGCGACGGCGGTGGTGTTAACCAAGAGCAACTGGATAGCCTGAACAAGCGCGTACAGCAACTGGAAGACCAGTTGAAAGGCAAGATTGACTCCTTGCAAAAACAGGTGAACAAAACCGCCGACAAGCAGAACGACATGCACGAAGAACGTACCCGTATTGTGGACGAGAACGATCTGGTGTACAAGCGCGGTGCCGAACTGGGCAACTACTTTATGGTGGTGGGCTCGTTCCGAATCGAGCAGAACTCGTACAACTTCCAAGAGCAGTTGACCAAGGAAGGCTTCAAGGCCGGGGTGGTGTACGACAAGAAACGCAAATGGTACTACGTTTATCTAAGTCAGCCCGATAGCTGGGAGAAAGGCTTGGAGCAACTCTTCAAGTTGCGTGAGGAAAACGAACGCTTCCACGATGCTTGGATACATATCATGGAGAAGTCGTTTAAATAGTTTTGTAGACACAAGACACAAGACACAAGACACAAGATTTTTTAGTACGCACCACCATCTACACTGGGCAGTTCCGTAAGGGCTGCCCTTTTTCTTGTCGGAATCAGAATTTACAGAATTAGGGAATTATAAAATTTGATCACCTTTTTTCTTCCACACGAAATTCGATTGATTGGCCGATAGCCAATTCGGTAATTCTTAAATTCCGTAAATTCTGATTCAGACCACCCTATAATTCCCTATTTTAGCAGCACAACCCATAACTAGTAACCAATAACCCGTAACTAAAAATGAATTACTGGCTCGTAAAATCGGATCCCGAAACCTATGGCTGGCCCGAGATGAAGAAGGACAAAACCACTAACTGGAGCGGGGTGCGCAACCATGCGGCACGCCTCAACCTGCTGGCTATGAAAAAGGGTGATACGGTGCTGTTTTACCATAGCAATACCGATAAGGCCATTATGGGCACCACCAAGGTAAACAAGGAAGCCTACCCCGACGATACCGCCGACGACCCGCGCTGGGTAATGGTGGACCTCACCTTCGACAGCGAGTTTAAGAACATGGTAACACTGGCCGACATGAAACAGGTACCCGCCCTATCGCAAATCGGCCTCATCCGTATCGGTCGCCTTTCGGTAATGCCGATTACCAAAGAGGAGTATGAGATTATTGTGAAGATGGGTAATTAGTCGGCGCACAAAGAATTATAGGAAATGAGCGGTAGATTTTCTGACAACTTTAGGGATGCAATAGCATACAGTCGCGATTTAGCGATTGAGCATCAACATGGTTTTATCGATATAGCTCATTTTGTGATAGTATTGTTGGATAATGATGAGGAATATGCCGAGGGAATGATGAAATCATTGGGTGTGGACCCTTTGGAGCTTCGCACATCCATTGAGCAGGCAATTTTGTCTACGATTCCCAAGCAAAAGATCGATGCAAAATCAAGTATTCCCCTCACGGTAAGAGCTGAGGAGGTACTGAAATTCGCTGTCGCTGAAGCGGAAAACACTTTGAAAACAAGTGAGGTAGAGGTACACCATTTTTGGTTATCTATTCTTAAACATTCTGACGGAACGACTTGGGCAATGGTAGGGAGCGAGAAGGTCAATTACAATCAGTATTTAAAAGCCATTTGGGCAAGGAAAAAATTGTATGACCACTTAATAGTTTCCGATGGCCCCAAAGAAAACCATACTACTTGGCTTAAACAGAAGCTTGGTTTGAAGTAGCGTTGGAAGTGCGGACGAGCACCAACGCAGTCTTTCGCTTCTGGTCCTTGCTTCCAGCTCGCCACACAACACCCGCAATTTACGTACAACGTGTGAGCCGAAGGCTCAATGTTACGTACATCCGCGCTGGAAGCGCGGACGAGGGCAGTCGTCCAATTTGTTAATAAACCTAAATACTATCGTATATCCCCCCGATTTTCCTTAGTTTCATGGGCTTCATTACCAGCACCCTTTCAATGAAACGCATTACGCTATTCCTGTTTTTGGCCGCCACGGCCTATACTGCGCTTTGGGCGCAAAAGGCCCCGCAGCCATCGGCTTCCGAAATACAGCACCAACTTAAAAAGCTCACCGTGCTGGGCAGCGCGCTGTACATAGCCGCCCACCCCGACGACGAGAACACGCGCCTGATTACCTACCTCGCCAACCAAGAAATGGTGCGCACGGCCTATATTTCCCTCACCCGTGGCGATGGCGGCCAAAACCTTATCGGACCCGAAATACGGGAGTTGTTGGGTCTTATCCGTACCCACGAGCTGCTGGAAGCACGCAAACTGGACGGCGGCATCCAATACTTTAGCCGCGCCAACGATTTCGGGTTCTCCAAAACCCCGGCGGAGACCTTCCGCATATGGGACAAGGAGCAGGTGCTGGCCGATTTGGTATATACCATCCGCCAGTTTAAGCCCGATGTGCTCATCACCCGTTTCCCACCTGCCAAATACAATTACGAAACACACGGCCACCACACGGCTTCGGCCATACTGGCGGAAGAGGCTTTCAAGGCAGCGGGCGACCCGAAGAGGTTCCCCGAGCAACTAAAGTACGTGGAGGTGTGGCAGCCTAAACGGCTGTATTGGAACACGTCAACTTGGTTCTATAAAAACCAAGGCGTGGAAATGGATACCGCCGGAAAGCTGAAAGTGGACATAGGCATGTACAACCCTTTGCTGGGTTGCAGCTATACCGAACTGGCCGCCCAGAGCCGCAGCAAGCACAGCAGCCAAGGCTTCGGCACGGCGGAGGTGCGCGGCGAGGAGTGGGAATACTTGGAATACGTGGCGGGCGATATGGCCCAAAAGAACCTGTTTGAGGACATCAACACTACTTGGGAGAGGCTGCCCAGAGGCAAGGCCATCGGTACGCTACTGAACCAAATCCATAGCCAATACCAGCCCGCCAACCCTGCCGCATCGGTGCCGCAACTGTTGGAGGCCCGTAAGCTAGTAGCAGCCTTGCCTAAAGGTTATTGGCGCGAGGCCAAGTTGGCCGAACTGGACGGTATCATCAAAGCCTGTTTGGGCCTGTATTTGGAAGCCATTGCCCCAGAAGAGTTTTTAACCGCTGGGCAGTTCTTCAACGTAAAACTGGAAGCCATCAACCGCAGCACCGTGCCAGTGAAGCTGGTAAAGGTGAGCTATCCTTTCGTAGCGAAGGATACGGCATTGAACCTGAACCTTGCTGCCAATAAAAATACCACTTGGAGCAACGTGGCCGCCG
>CAYYZT010000279.1:0-4867 GCA_964476015.1 uncultured Chitinophaga sp. | reverse complement strand
CAAACAACTCGTACTGGGCCATGCCGTCTTCGTAAGCACTTACCACGTAAGCGGCACCGTAAGCATGGGCGGCAACTTTCCAACTTTGGCCAGCAGGCACGGTGAAAGTGTAGGTAAGGCCAGTAAGCTGCGAATATACAATGGTAGACCCACCGGTTTCGGTCTGCTCCACATTGGCAGTACTGTTAAGTTTTACTACATCTATTAATGGGCTAATGGTGGTTGCAGCTCCGGCAGGGCCGGTAGCTCCTGTTGCACCCGTTGCGCCAGCAGCTCCGGCAGGGCCGGTAGCACCAGTTGCGCCAGCAGTACCCGCAGTTCCGGCAGGACCAGTTGCGCCTGTTGCACCCGCAGGACCAGCGGCTCCGGCAGGACCAGTGGCTCCCGTTGCGCCAGCAGGACCAGCGGCTCCGGCAGGGCCGGTGGGACCCGCAGGGCCAGCAACACCGGCACCAGTTGCGCCAGTAGCTCCCGTTGCGCCTGCCAAACCTTGAGGGCCGGTAGCACCAGCAGGACCGGCTGCTCCAGCAGGGCCCGTAGCACCCGGCGCGCCTGCGGCACCGGCAGGACCAGTTGCGCCGTCAGCACCAGTAGCGCCCGTTGCGCCAGCGGCTCCGGCAGGGCCGGTAGCACCATCAGCACCCGTGGCACCAACTAAGCCTTGTGGGCCAGTTGCACCAGTGGCTCCGGCAGGACCCGTTGCACCGTCAGCCCCCGTAGCACCAGCGGCTCCGGGAGTTCCAGCGGCACCCGCAGGGCCAGCAGGACCTTGCGGACCGGCAGGACCTATGGCTCGCACCCACTGCGTGCCGTCGAAATACCAAAAGTTATTATCGGTGGTATCATACACCAACAACCCTTGGGCTGGGCCGGGGATGGCAATACGTTGTGTTTGGGTAACCCTTGGAATCAAGATACCCTTATCGTTAGCGTTAAGATCTAGAATGGAAGAAGGGTGCGGTGTTAAAGTTCCTACACCCACATTGTCCTGTGCTTTGGCAAACAATGGCAGCACACAGATAGAAGCTACAATAGCGTAGCGCTTGAGCTGGTTGGTCATAATACGTTGGTCAGTTAGAAAGGTCAAGGCTTTTCACAGGCAAAATACTACCCGAAAAAATACACTTTCCCCATTTAAGCCTCGAAAATACATTGAAATAATATGGCAATCAAGTATCTAGCTAAAAAATTGTCGCAAAGGGCCAATTATTTAGTGAAAACACGTGGAAAGACGTACGAACATACCACTATGGTTGTAAGGCGGGTTGCCCAAAAAGGCTATTTCACGAAATTTTTCTTTTCGATAACTTTCATAAATTCTACTTTGTAATTTTTTCCTATGGGTATCTGCTTGCCACTTATATCCACAGAGTGGCTAGAGATGCTTTTGAGCTTTTCAACGGAAATAATAAACGAACGGTGTATGCGCATGAATTTTCCGCTCGGCAGGCGTTCCTCCAGGTTTTTCATCGTTTGCAACGTAATGATGCGCTGCCCCGGCACAAAAATCATCACATAATCCTTCAGCCCTTCTATATATAATATGTCGTCGAGCTTTATTTTCACTATTTTCTTGTCAGCCTTCACAAAAATGTGCCCGTCTTCGTCGTCGGCGTTCTGGCGTTCTTCCTGTTTTTCAAGCGCAAGGTAGTGTATGGCCTTGTTAACGGCTTTCGAAAAACGGTCGAACGAAATCGGCTTCAACAGATAATCCATCGCATCCAGTTCAAAACCCGCCACCGCATACTCGGCATGCGCGGTGGTAAAGATAACGGCGGGTGCATTGTGAAGCGTGCGCACAAACTCCAGCCCCGATATACCGGGCATCTGTATATCCAGCAGCATAATGTCCACCTTTCTGGCCCGCAGCATTTCCACCGCCTCGTAGGCATTGTGGCACTTGCCCACCAGCTCTAGCCCGGCAAATTTTTCCACGTAGCTCTCCAGCACGTCTTGTGCCAGCGGCTCGTCGTCAACTATAATACACGAATATTTCACGCGAGTTCGAGTTTAAGTTCGGTTAGGTAATGGTCGGGCGCATCGTCAATGGCAAGCTCGTATTTGCGGGCATACAGCAAATCGAGCCTTGACTTTACATTGGTAAGCCCTATGCCGTGGCTAATGGCTTTTGATGGATGGCTGGGCTTGCTGTTATCAATTCGGAAAACCATTTGGTGGCCTTGCAGCTCTATATCGATATGTATCCAACCGGGCTCCAAGCCGCCGATGCCGTGCTTGAAACTGTTTTCTATAAACGGAATCAATAACAAGGGCGCTATCAACTGGCCGTTGGGTTCTTGGTTGAGGGTAAAACGGATATCCGTTTTCTCTAGTTGCCTTATTTGTTGCAGCCCGATGTAGTTTTTGATATAGCCGATTTCCGATGCCAGCGGCACCATGCGCTCGTTGCTGTCGTGCAGCATGTAGCGCATTATTTCGGAGAGCTTGAGCACCATTTCGGGCGCGTCGTCAGATTTTTTTAGGGTAAGCGAGTACAGGTTGTTGAGGGTATTGAAGAGAAAATGCGGGTTGATTTGAGCCTTGAGGTATTTCAGCTCCGCTTGCAGCTTCTCGCGTTCCAGTTCCTGCTTCTCCTGCTGGTCTCTAAACCACTTTTTAGCAAACTTGAGCGCGGTGGTAAGCGCCAGCATTACCAGCATGTTGATGGAGGAGCGCAACAGCGTTTCCAGATAGGTTGACGGATAGGGCACATCAGGGTAGTTGATGGTATGCGCCAGCCTATCGGCCGCCGCGTGCAACGGCACCGTAAGCACCAAGCACAACAGCAACAGCACCACATACTGCGTGTACTGGCCCGCTTGCAGGTAGCGGGGTATAAGCACCAACAGGTTGAGGTACACCATTACAGCATAGGCCATGGCCTGCAACGCCACCCCGGTAAAGCTTTCCCTGTAGGTAATATCAGGGTTGTTGCCCAGCACGAAACCGAACAGGCTTACCAGTACCACCCAAAACAACAGGTGGTAAAACCAGCGGCTCTCCAACAACTTATTGGCTATCTGCATAAACTCGCGTTAAAAATAACCGTAGCGGTATCCTTGTTGCAAAATATTATATGAAGGTACTATTAAGCTCGACCAAAAGCACGTTGGGCGAAAAAACGATGCTTTGGTCTAAAAAACCCGCCCGTTTATAGAAACACGGTAAATGTATGCCGAACCTGCCATATATTTAATGTTAAACGCACTGCCATGTATCCTGTAGTTGTTGCCGCCTTTCCGGGTTTGCTGTTCTCGGTGCAAGCACCGCCGCGCACGGCCCCTGCCCCAGTGCCCGTGGTAAACGAATATAAAGTAAAGCCCGACTCGTGCAGCACCTACATATATGCGCCCGATGCGCCGCTTTATTACCAAGGGCAGCCCATTACCCCCGAGCTGCTGCACAAGCTAGGCCCCTTGGCCGCACCGCTGAAGTACAAACTGAGCCAAGCCAATGTGGGCTAATTGCACTACCTGTACTTAAAATGGCTATATTAGTATTCAGCAAAAGCACATAGCCATGGCCAAGGAACGCAAATACAAGAGCTTTAAGGAGTTTTACCCTTTCTACCTTACCGAGCACCAAGACCCTATTTGCCAAGAGTTGCACTTTACCGGCACGCTTACGTTGCTTATCTTGCTTTTCGTGGCCATCCTCATACAAAAGTGGTGGCTGCTGGCACTGATACCCGTAGTGGGCTATGGTTTTGCTTGGGTGGGCCATTTCTTTTTCGAGAAAAACAGGCCCGCCACGTTTACCTACCCGCTGTGGAGCCTGGGTTCGGACTTTGTGATGTTCTACCACATCCTTACCAACCAAATAGGCACCAAAATGGCCGAGGCCCGCAAAACCATCTACGGCGACGTGCGCGATACCACCATTTAATGCCCGCTAAATAAAGGCTATATTTGCATAGCCCGCTATGTTGCTACCCCGCCCTACGTATCGTTTGTTATTGCTGCTATGGTGTGCAGTGTTGCCGTTATTGGGTTTAGCGCAGGCCCCGTCAAGCTGTACCCAGGCATTGTACTTTTACCAGCAGAAGCAATATAGCCAAGCCCTTACCCTGTACGACCAATGCCTGATGGACCACCCTGAAGACGGCGTGAACTATTACAACCGTGGCAAAACGTGGTACGAGCTGGGGCATATCGACAAGGCGTTACTCGATTTTCAAGCGGCCATCAAGCTAAGCCCTGCTTTTGTACAGTCTTATTACGCCCTTAGCGAGCACTACTTGGCCAAGCGGGAAGAGGCCAATGCCGTAAGGTGGATAAACGAACTGCTGCAACGGCAGCCGCACCTTAGCAACGCCTACAACCTGCGGGGCTGGATATATTTCAACTTCAACAAAACGCAACTGGCCTTCAACGATTTTGATAAGGCTATTTCGCTGGACAGTACCAATGCCTCGGCCTATAACAACCGTGGCTCGGCCAGATATAAGCTGCAAGACATTGAGGAGGCCAGCACCAGCGATTTAATCTTGGCCAAAAACGACCTGCTGAAAGCTTTAAAGCTAGATCCTACCCTGCCCCACCTGCACCGCAACTTGGGCTTTCTGGAATACTCCTTGAAAAACTACGCCACGGCGGATTCGTTTTTGAACATTGCCGTGGCCCGCAACCCCGACGATGCAATGGTGTACTACTACCGCGGGTTGCTCTTTGCCAAAACCAACCGCACCGATGCCGCCCTTGCCGAAATGGACAAGGCCATCGCCCGGTACGAAAACCTCGGCATCGCTTGGCTGGAGAAAGGGCGGTTGCAATTTTCGAAACGTAAGTACGCCGATGCTTTGGCCAGCTTTAAGAGTTTGCTAAAGGCTGAGCCCACGCTGCAACCCGTAGCCCAATACGAACTGGCG
>CAYYZT010000278.1:0-4877 GCA_964476015.1 uncultured Chitinophaga sp. | reverse complement strand
CCAAAGCAATACCTTGGTTAAAAGCGGCGAGGGCTTTCTGTGTATCGTTTAGGGCGAGGTATGCCTTGCCGAGGGAGAGGTTGGTCTCGCATACCTTGTGCTCGTCGCCGATGGACATGGCCACTTCCATGGTTTTTTGGTAATACTCCACCGCTTCGCCTAGAGCCTCCATTTGCATGTACACGTCTCCCAGGCCGGAAAGGGCTTTTATCAGCACTACCTTATTGTCCACCTCCTTTAGCAGTTTCAATACGTGCATCAGTTGGGTAAGGGCGGTAGCCGGTTCGCCCATGCCTAGGTGGTTCAGGGCTATGGTAACGTTGGCGTGGGCAATGCCGTTTTTATGGTTGAGCCTTTGATAGCCCCGCAGGGCCGTTTCGGCAATACGCATACTGGCCCTGTAATCGCCCTGTATGTTTTTTACGATGGCGAGGTTGTTTTGCAAGGTGGGTTGCAGGCCCCCGATGTCTTTCCCGTCCAACAATTCCAAGCCCATAGAAAAGTACCGTGCCGCCTGTTCCCAATCGTGTTGGATGTAGTAGGTAACGCCGATATGGTTGCAGCTTACCACCTTAAAGCGGAAAACCCCTTCGTGGTCCAGCCCCTCATAAATGGCCAATGCCTTGAAACAGGCTTCGAGGGCCGCATCGTAGTCATATAAATAGCCGTGTACAATGCCTAAGCTATCATGGCAAAGGGCCTGCAAGAAGCGGTTGGGCGTGAGCAGGGCCCACTCCAGTGCCTTGGCAAACGCCACGGCGCTATCGGCATACTGGGCCTTTTTAATCAGCACCCGGCCCTGTATGGAGTAGTAGTATGCCCTGCCCTCGTTGCTATCCAGTTGTTCGGCCAGTTGTTGGAGCTGTCCGGCGGTTTCCAGCACGCGCCGCTCGTCGAAATCGAGCAGGGTAGTGGCGATGTTGAAAAGCAGTTTCAGCCGCAGGATGTCGTCGGTGCAGGTTTCCAGTTGTTGGTACAGTGCTTTTACCTCGGCGGTCATGCGGGCGGGTTGGTGGGATTGTAGCAAAGATAATGGGCGGGAGTATATGGTGGGATTGGGTAGTCGGCAAAAGCCTAGACATAATATTTTTACATTTGTAAGATGCAGGAACAATTTGCCGGATTGGTTGACTTGATAAAACAATCGCGCACGAACGCCATTAAAGCCGTTAATGCCGAATTGGTTAACTTATATTGGAATGTCGGAGCTTTTATAAGTAAGCAATTGGCTAACGCGGCGTGGGGAGAAGGCACGGTGGATGAGTTAGCAAAATATATCGGCACCCATCATCCTGAATGGAAAGGCTTCAGCAGAAGAGGACTTTACCGCATGAAGCTTTTTACGAAACCTATGCTGCCACACCAATTGTGACAACAGTGTTGTCACAATTACAAAGCACTCAAAATCAGGATAATATAATTGTGTCATCAGTGTTGTCACAACTAGGGCATGACGATATAAAACAAAGTGTTTTGGCTAAACTGGGGTGATCGCATCATCTCACCTTAATGTCTCGAACGAAATCGCACGAAGAACGCCAGTTTTACTTAAACCTATCAATTAACGAGAACTATAGCGTTAGGGAACTTGAAAGGCAAATAAACAGCAGTGTTTTTGAAAGGGTAATGGCAGGCAACGCAGCATTGCCACAAATATTGAAAGACATAGGACCCGAAACAGCCAACCACTTTAAGGATAGCTATGTGTTTGAATTCTTAAACTTGGATGTTGCCCACAATGAGACGGATTTACAAAAAGGGCTGGTAAAACAATTGAAGCACTTTATTCTAGAACTTGGCAAGGATTATCTTTTCGTGGGGCAAGAGTATAAACTATCGGTAGGCAATAGCGACTATTATATCGATTTGCTTTTCTACCACAGGAGCTTACAATGCCTCGTGGTTTTCGAACTCAAAACCGATAAGTTTAGACCTGAACATTTGGGGCAGATTAACTTTTATTTGGAAGCTTTGGATAGGGATGTAAAGAAACCTCAAGAAAATCCAAGTATTGGGGTATTGTTGTGCAAGGATAAAGACTATGAAGTGGTAGAGTATGCTTTAAGCCGCAGTCTTTCGCCTACTATGATAGCCGAATACAAAGTACAGTTGCCCGATAAAGCACTATTGCAACAAAAGTTACACGAATTATTCGCAGATACTGACATGTAGTCTTATCTTCCATGGACCATTGACCGTGGACCATCGACTTAATTCCCCTATCTTTGCACCATGTGCGGCATAGCGGGTTATTTCACCTCAGGCAAACAACTTCCCCAAGCATCCCTCGTGGCCATGACCACCGCCCTGCGCCACCGGGGGCCGGATGCCGATGGGTTTTTCCATAACGGGCATACGGGCCTTGGCCACAGGCGGTTGAGCATCATCGACCTTAGCACGGGGGCCAACCAGCCCATGTACAGTGCCGATGGCCGCTACGTGATTATCTTCAACGGCGAGGTCTACAACTTTCAAGAGATTGCCCAAGACCTGAACGTACCGCTCAAAACAAACGGCGATACGGAGGTTATACTGGAAGCATACGCCCAATGGGGACCGAGCTTTGTGAACCGCATGAACGGTATGTTCGCCCTCGCTATTTACGATACGGTGGCCAACACGCTTTTCTTGTGCCGCGACCGCTTGGGCATCAAACCGATTTACTATTATCACCACAACGGCACCTTTGCCTTTGCCTCGGAATTGAAGGCATTGACCAATATGCCCGAACTAAGCGGCCAACTTGCGGTGGATTACGACTCGGTAAAGGAGTTTCTGTACCTGGGCTACATCCCCGCGCCGAACAGCATCTATACCGAAATCAAAAAATTCCCGCAAGGGTTTACGGGCCTACTGGATGGCAACAGCCACCTGAAACTGGAGCCGTACTGGGTGCTCAGCGAAAAAATAACCCCGCAAACAATCACCAACGAGAATGAAGCCAAAGCCAAATTGAAGGAACTGGTAACGAGCGCGGTAAAATACCGCCTGATTGCCGACGTGCCGTTCGGCACGTTCTTAAGCGGCGGGGTGGACAGCAGCTTGGTAACGGCCGTGGCCCAAAGCGTAAGCACCGAACCGGTGAACACGTTTTCCATCGGGTTTAAGGAAAGCAGCTATAACGAGGCCGAGCACGCCCGCAAGGTAGCGCAGCACCTCGGCACCAAGCACCACGAGTTTATGGTGAGCTACCAAGAGGCGATTGACTTGTTCGAGGATATTATGGACGTGTACGACGAGCCTTTCGCCGATTCGTCGTCAGTGCCTACCATGCTGGTGAGCAAACTGGCCCGCCAGCACGTAACCATGGCCCTGAGCGGCGACGGTGGCGACGAAACCTATATGGGCTACGGCTTCTACAACTGGGCCGAACGGTTGAACAGCCCGCTCATCAGTGCCCTGCGCGGCCCGATAGCCATGGCACTGAACCTTGGCGACAACCGCAAACAGCGCGCGGCATTGATGTTTAAATACGCCAGCAAGGAGCGGTTGAAATCGCACATCTTTAGCCAAGAGCAGTATTACTTTAGCGAAGCTGATTTCGGCCAATACCTTACCCCAAGTTTTAACGGCAAAAGCCGTATACGGATAGACGAGGACAACCGCGTAACGGGCCGCAAGCTCTCGCCTGCCGAAGAGCAGGCCGTGTTCGATATGCGCTACTACTTGCCGGATGATTTATTGGTGAAAATGGACCGCGCCAGCATGAAATACAGCTTGGAAGCAAGGGTGCCGTTGCTGGACTACCGCTTGGTGGAGTTTGCCCTGAACGTACACCCCAGCCTGAAAATAAAAGACGGCACGGCCAAATACCTGCTGAAGCAAGTACTGTACGATTATGTGCCCAAGGAGCTTTTCGATAGGCCGAAATGGGGTTTCGGCATGCCGATAAACCAGTGGCTGCGCAAAGAACTGCGCCACCTGATTGACGAATACACCCGCCCCGAACTGGTACAAAAGGCCGGGCTAATGCAACCCGAAGCGGTTAAGACATTGGTAGCACAATATTTATCGGGCAAAGATTATCTTTACAACCGTGTTTGGCTCACCATACTGTTGCATAAATGGTGGGCAAAAAATGTGAGATGAGAGATATGAAATGGGAAACCTTTTCAAATGAGAAATGCGAAAGATGAAATATGAAACGACAGGACTGGAGTTTAAAGTAGTTTCATTTTCAAAATGGAAAAACAATCTTTCACATTTCGCATTTCCTATTTCATATTTACCCGCAGGGCCGTTTCACATTTCTGATTTCATATTTCATATTTGATACCATGTATCACGTTTTACTTACCGGTTGCGCGGGTTTTATCGGTTCCCATCTTACGGAAAGGCTACTTGCCGAAGGCCACCGCGTTACGGGGATCGACAATTTCGACCCTTTTTACCCCCGCCCAGCCAAAGAAGCAAACCTAAAAGCCCTATCTGGCCACCCAAATTTTAAGTTTATAGAGCTTGATTTGGTGGACACTGCGGCCGTAATGGGCTTGGATGTAAAAGCGGATGCAGTGATACACCTCGCCGCGAAGGCGGGCGTGCTGCCCTCGTTGAAAGACCCGGTGGCCTATATCGATACCAACATCAAAGCTACCAACAACCTATTGGAATGGATGCGGGCCAAGGACATAAAAAAAATGCTTTTCGCCTCCTCTTCCTCCGTGTACGGCAACAACCAAAAAACCCCTTTCAGCGAGACCGATGCGGTGGACGAGCAGATTTCGCCATACGCCTTTACCAAGCGTAGCTGCGAACTGATGAACTACAGCTACCACCACTTGTACGGTTTCGATATATTGAACCTGCGCCTGTTTACGGTATACGGCCCGCGCCAGCGGCCCGATCTGGCCATACACAAGTTTGTGAAGATGATAGCC
>CAYYZT010000277.1:0-4886 GCA_964476015.1 uncultured Chitinophaga sp. | reverse complement strand
ACTGAACCGCCACTTTTGGGTAGGTGTTGTTATATGCCGCTTTTATTTTTTCTGTCATTCAATATTTAAAATTAATGGAATAATACTTCGTTATTGGTTGGTCATTCTGTTTGTCATATTCACTGGATGCAAAGTAAATAGTGTTTTTGTCAGCCCAAAACATTGGGTTTTGTTCTTCTTCACTTATGTCGATATAAGTAAAATCAAACGAAAAAAGTGTCCAAACACCATTTTTGGATGATTTGCAAATTTCTAATTGTAAAAAATTGTCAGAACCTCGTCTTTCTAAACCAACCCAAAGTCCGTCTTTCGACATTACACCATATTCGCCTCTAAATCTCCTATAACCTGATGCAATTTCGTTTGAGCTGGCAAAAACAAATATTGCTTTTGAATAATGATAGTCTAAGATATTGAATAGGTACAAGTCCAAAGTAGGATAGTACGATTTAAAAGTAGTAAGGCATTTTGGTGTTTCACACAATTCGTGTCTAGCTAGCTCTTTTTCGCTTTCATTGTAGGTTTTTTCAATAGCTTCTAAAGCTTTTTCAATTTTTGTCGTATCGTCAATTTGGGTTACAAATGATACATTATAATTATTTGAAAAAGCTTCTCTAAATTCTGTTTCGCTAATAGACTTAATAGAGAAAAGTTCAGCATTCACTGGCGAATTTGTCCTGTCAGAATTATTGGTCTGCGCAATGATTGAATTTTTGCAACTTGTCAAAAGGAAAGCCGCAATGAATATCCAAAAAGTTTGATTTATATCTCTAAATATCTTGTTCACTGTGTCGTTTTAAAGTGGCATATAACGTTCCCACGCTTGGCGTCAGTTGCGAACATCGGAACTGAATATTTTCCATTAAGAAAATATTTCTTGCGAAACGTGAACGTGAATTTACCACAAAATTCGCAATTGCGCCAAACGTGTGTTGGCAGTAGTGTTTTATACTTTTCCAAGATATATTACACCAGGAATATCTAGTCCAAATCTAAATTCTCGATGCTTATAATCTTCTAAATTATTTGATATACGATTGAGATGGCTTTGCCAATTAGGATTATCATGAGTGATTGGAAATACTATAAACATTACAAACTTATGATCAAAAGTTGTATTAAGTATTTTTTCAATATCTTTAATTACTCCATCAACATTATCAGTGATAGGTTTACTTAATTTCATAACATTTGGGTAATTTACATTAGTGTTTAATGTTTTAAGTTCTATACCAATATTTTGAAAAGACACATCAATTCTGTTAATTTCTGGAAATGCTGAAAAACCGGCTTTATTAAGTATATCAATTAATTCAACTTTAAACCATCCTTCAAATTTAGCACGTTTTTGAGCAAAATTTGTCAATCCTTCAGAATTTTGAATTCTTTGAATTACTTTTTCTATCGTTAAATTGAATAGATTTTCTAATGTCATTATATGATAGTTTTAATTAATTAAGCTCTTTGTGTTTTTGTTGATTTTATACAATTGATATGTTTGAATAGCTGAAAGTAAATTGTTCGTACTTATTGACGAGTTTATACTTTTTAATTCATTAGTTAAAGATTGATTTAATTCTTGGAAAGAATTTTCAGTTATGTAACTTAAATTAGAAATTTGAGAAACAATATTTAATTCCATTTTTTGAATAGAATTTAATATATCGTTTAATCCTTCTTCAATATTATTTAACTTTTGAAAAACTTCATTTTCCCAATTAGAATTAAATATGTTTAATTTATCAAGAGCTTCATAAATCTCCCAAAATGTAATCATGTCTTCTTTGATAAGAGAATTTATCATATTTAAAGAATGAAATAAAAGAAGCTTGTATGAATAGATTTGATTTTCGGTAATTTTAATCATTTCGTCAACTTTTAATGCGTCAAACTTTATGATATTAATATCTTTCCCAGAATCAACTAAATCTTTGGCTTCTCTAAGTCCTAAATCTGTATATTGCTCTCTTAGGATTTGTATTTTTTCAACTTTATTGTCTTTCAAAGAAAGATAGTATTCTTTGCTTACAGAAGTTGTTAAGGAAGGCTCGACTTCCTTAATTGAATTAAATATTTGTTCAATATTATTTTTCTTTGTTTTCAAATAGTTTGAAATCTTGACAAAATTTTGAGTGAAAGATTTACTGTGCTTTCTATCACAATCTAAAATTTTTTCTTGATGCTTTTTCAATAGCTTCATAAAGTCTGAACTATCAAGAAGTTTAATAGTTCCATTATCATCTTTTTCAATATAATTTAGAAAGTCATTCTTAAACTTTTTTAATTTTTCAATTTGTAATTTTATTTCAGCTTCCTCTTTTTCAAATTCAAGTTGTCTTTCTAATTCTATTTCTTTTTGCAATTGTTTTTGCTTTTCAATTTTTTGTTGAATTTCTGCATTTTCTTGTTCTTTAAGTTCTTGCTGCTTTTTTTTATTTCCAATAAAAAAGTCTAATATTCCCATATTTTTTAGATTATAATTCTGTTAGGTTCTTGAATTCTCCGATTTTCCGATAACATTACTGCCAACGGGATTCAGCTATACGCAGGCAGGGTATTTTACCACTGAACTTCCTACGAAGAACTAAGTTTCAAATATAGTGATTTCTGTCCTACGAAGCACGAAACCCCTGCTTGCGTATAGGTGATGTTGGCAGTTCGGCTTTTTATATTTCAAGTTTTGTTACTCTATATGAAAAATATTTATCAATTAATTTCATTGCAACATTTGAAGGCATTAGTTTAAACGCAGTATTTCTTAAAAAAATCAAGATTGGATTTTCGATTTGTCCCATTTTACCCAATTTTAAACTTTCATTTACAATGTTTTCAGAGCGTGGGTACTGTAATTCTTCATAACGTTCAAAGGCTTTTTTTGTCAAGCCATATTTTTCAATAGATTTTGCCAAAATATATGCACCTTCAATAGCCATACAGCCACCTTGTCCTAAATTTGGTGTTGTGGGATGTGCCGCATCTCCAAGTAAGGTTACATTCCCTTTTGTCCAACCTTTTTGTGGTTTTCTGTCTATTAAGCTGTTTTTTAAAATGTGTTCTGTATTGTTAATCAAGTCAGCTATGGGATAATGCCAATCTCCAAAAAGTCGATTAAGTTTTTCCTTTGTAGTTTCAGGCATATCGTCTTGCATATATGCTTCATTACAAGTTGCCCACCAACCATAAACACCGTCTTTGATAGGTACTATTCCGACCCTTTGTCCTTTACCAAAAGTTTCACTTCCGTAACCAATGTCAAAATTTGTTTTTACCACGCCACGCCAAATATTATATCCCCTAAATATGGGGTCTCCGTCATTAATGATGTGCTTCCGAACTACTGAATGCACTCCGTCTGCACCAATTACAGCGTCAAACACTTGGGTATCTCCATTTTCAAACAACAAATTTACTTGACCGTTTTCAAGGTGAAATAAAACTTTGAGTGCGTAATTCTGGTATAATTTTGCATCAATATCTTCTAAAAGTATAGAGTGTAAAACTGCTCTATGAATGCAAATTACTGGATAGTCACTTTTAGGTTCGGATTTACTTAAAATAGTTCCTTTATCTGTTTTTAAATAAACTGTTTTAAATTGTCCGCTACTTTCTAATATACTGTTGAGTAAACCCAACTCAGCCATAACGCAAAGTGCATTTGGAAAAACACTAATCGCAGCACCGATTTCTCCAAATTGGTCTTTCTTCTCAAAAATATGGATTTCATATTCTTTGGATTTAAGAGAGCGGGCAAAAGTCAGTCCTGCTATTCCGCCACCTATTATTGCTATTTTTTTCTTTTCTGTCATTCTATTACGTTTTGTCATTTTAAGCTGACTGCCAACGTGCCGCGTATTGGCGATGGGCGGGATTTTTAGCACTGAACTTTAATCGAAGAACGGACGTTGAATTTTGCACTTTCGTCCAATCGAAGCCGTTCAGCCCGCCTATTGCCAATACGATGTTACCTGCTGCCATATTTTCATTCGTCTTTGGTTATTCCGAAAAAGTCGCAAATGTTTGTCCATCGTAGCGATACAGTCCGCAGTTTCTTGTTCCAATCCAAATGTTGCCATTTCTGTCTTCGAGCATATTCCAAACCGAATTTTTACCTATACCATCTTTGGTTGTAAAATTTTCAAATGTTTTTCCATTGTAACGCCATATTCCATCTTCACTCTCTATTGTTCCCGTTTTTTCTTCTCCGCTGAACCAAACTTTACCTGATTTGTCAACCAAAATAGGATTTCCGATTCCAACCTTTTCGGTATAATTCGTAAAGGTTTTACCATCGTGAAAAAAGTTACCGTTACTTCTGCCACCAAACCAAATTTGTCCGTTCTTATCTTCTATCATATACCTAATCCATCCGTCACCATTGGGTTTAGAGCTTGTAATGGATTTACCATTGAAACGTATAACACCTTCTTGAGCAATTGGTCCAGAACCCATCCAAATTATTCCGTTGCTATCTTCTAAAAAGCATTGTATCCATTTAAGCTGAAGATTTTGATTGTTTGAAATGTTGCCCTTATCTAAAAATCGACTAAACGATTTTCCATCATAACAATATAAATCCTGTGAAGTGCCGAACCAGATTATTCCGTTTTTGTCTTGCAACATACTCCAAACCGAATTTTTACCAGACTGTGTTGTTGCCATCCCTACACCAATAGAAGTGGTCATTGTAAACGGAATTTTTGAAATAGTCTTCCCATCGTAACGGCTAACACCATCGTCCGTTCCAAACCAAATGTTTCCCGATTTATCTTCTAAAATTGACCAAATAGAATTGTTACTTAGTCCATCTTTTTCCGTGAATTGGGTAAATTCATTTCCGTCATATCGGTAAACACCTTCGCCTGTTGTCCCAAACCAAAGATTGCCGT
>CAYYZT010000276.1:0-4894 GCA_964476015.1 uncultured Chitinophaga sp. | reverse complement strand
GGCAGCTTTGTCATACTCACCGTTTTGGTAAAACTGGATGGCTAGGTTTTGGTCAGTATTTACCTGTGCCGACACCGAAAAGGTGCAGCAAAGCAACAATACCACTATTTGTAACCATTTCAACACCAGTATAACGTTGTTTTGGTACCGAAAGTATATCATCCCCGTTTCAAATAAACCAGCCGAAACAAGCCGTAACCTATAATACAGCCCGCCATATTGGCCACGAGGTCATAAATTTCAAAACTTCTTTCTACAACAACAAACTCCTGTATTAGTTCTATCGCCAGCCCGTACAACCCCGCCGCCGCTATGGCGCAAATGCCCGCCACATAAAGCTTTCCCATGTTTTCGGAGTGCCTGTGCAAACCCATCATTACCAAGTACAGCAATACGGCGTAGCAGCCTATATGTACCACAGTATCAAGGGGTAAGAGGGTGGCAAACCACGGCTTCGGCAGCGAACTGCCCGGCAACACCGAAATGAGCAAAACAAACCCTGCCCACACTATGGCCGGTAAGCGAAAACGCAATGCCACTGCGGGTTTTACAGTTGTGCTTCGTAAGCAGCCGCGTCGAAAAGGTTGTCCAGTTCGGCCTTGTCGGTAAGGGCTACTTTGATCATCCAGCCTTTGCCGTAGGGGTCGGTGTTCACGGCCTCGGGGGCATTGTTCAGTTCTTCGTTGAATTCCAACACTTTAGCACTTACGGGCATAAACAGGTCAGATACCGTTTTTACGGCCTCTACCGTGCCGAAAACCGCTTCCTTGCTCAGTTCTTCGCCTACTGTGGGTATGTCCACGTACACGATATCGCCCAATTCGCGCTGGGCGAAGTGCGTAATGCCGATGTAAGCCTCGTCGCCTTCTACGCGAACCCACTCGTGTTCCTTGCTATACTTAAGGTTTGCTGGATAGTTGCTCATTTTTTGGTTGGATTTTACCCGCCAAATTTAACGCAAAATTTCGGGAAACGCCGCCTCATTATTTTACCGCATTCTTACATTTTGCGACATTTTTTGAGGCATTTTTGAGCTATAATACCGCAATTTGAGGTATTTTGAGACATAATTGCGGCATTCTTGAGGTAAAGTGCGCCATAACGGCTCCCCAAGGTTAAAAAACGTACTTCGGCCCATGCGCCTTGGTAGCGGTAACGATAAAATACCCGAACCGGCCCCTGTCCATCCCGGCCACCATACCCCAACGGCCCGATTAAGTTATTGGTTCGGTTGCTCGCTGGGGCAATTTGCAGGTGCTGTGGGCACCTCGGCAAGTTGCGTTTCCATATCATAGCTTGTTGGCTATACTAACGCTACGGATGAGATTCGGTGTTTTCAATAAATATTGAAATAATTGGGCGCTTTGCAATTAGACAGCCAGTGTGTTGTGGTGGAAACCAAGTGCTGTGGAGGGGCAACTGGTGGCAGTAGGCTGTCCCTCCATGGCTCCGCAAGAGCCGGGTTACGGAACATCTTTAAGTCCTAATAACAGTGCAAATTATATGCGAAATTGTGGTTTCGTATGGTGCATGGATTCTTTACAAAATCAAAGTAAGCACCCATTGCCTTTTTCCGCGGCGGGAAAAGACACAGCTTACCGCCATCAGTTACGCGCAGTATGTAAAAATCAATGGGTAGTTAACATGGAAGGAAATTCCTCGTAGAATTTTTTTAAGTCACTGATTATCTTTTCCGCATGTTGGTCTAATGTGTATGCATTTTTCAGGTCTTCGTTATAGCTCAACCACACCATACGCAGTACTAAAGCACACACTAACTGTTTGTTTGCGAAAGTCGCATTTTGATTTAACACTTCATCTGCGGTTTTATAGGCCTTCTTCTTTTTGTTATTTAGTTCTGAGGCTATTATTATAGCTTCGGATATTTTAGTGGGATCAAAAGTAGTTAAGGCCGTTTTTCCAAATTCTTTTAACGCAGCTATAAACTCATCCAAGGTTTCCCCATTATCAAAGCTCCTCGCCATTATTTTGCGAATGTTTTCTTCATTGTTTTTATGCTGAGCCATCGCCAACTTGTTTAGTTGAACGCTTAACGCTCTCATTTCTTGAAACTCAGCAGCCAACGGGGCTGGCTTCTTATGTATATCCTCGGCAGAGGCCTTTATTTGTTCGCTGAAATTTTCCAATGCTTTTTCAGTAAGCTCGTAATAGCTTGTATTTGTCGACAAGCATCCCAAACTATGGATTAGCTGTCCCCTAAGTACAGGATTTGTAGTATTGTTAATCAAGTTACTCAATTCTGCCATCTTATTTATGTATAAATATTTCATGGTGCTTATTTTGATTTTGGGAAAAGAATATGATTGCAAATAAATAAAAATATAACTATACCTCATAATTCGCAAGCCCATAATAGCCAAAGCATGTTGAAATCTGCTGAGTTCTTTGAATCTTACCACTATTTTTCCCCTATAGTTTTTCCGTATCCTGCATAAGCATTTACTTGTGTTGTTTCCTCGGGCAGAAGCTACTTCACCAGTGTGAAACCTTTCCAAATACGGCATCTAGCAGAAAGAAATAATGGGCCTACTTAACGGACACAAACACGGATATTTACTTGGTTGAAGAGAAATTAAATGTGCTTCAGCCTTCAAAACCCCTCCCCAAAAACTCCTGCGGACTCACCCCCAGCGCATCCAGCAGTTTAAAGAAGGTGGACATACGGATATCTTTGCCCATTTCGTAGCGGGCGTATTGAGAACTGGAAATGTTGTGCTCGAAGGCAAATTTCTCGTAGTTGGTATAGCCCTTTTGCTTGCGTAAGTGGCGCAAACGGCTGCCTATTTTTTGTAAATGTTCCTCACTGCCTTGCACTTTGTCCATGCCATAAAGTAAGCAAATGCACATGGCATGGGGTATCGCAAATAAACGCCACGCTTATTAGCGATAATTAAATAATAAATTACTTATCTTTAACGTGAGTTCGGGATAAGAAAAGTATCGTAAAATGCTGGAAAAGGCAGCAAAAAGAAGTATATTTGTTATAGATAAAAAGCTCTCACACAATCTATTACAACAAACATACTTCCCATGCTGAAAGACAAATTTACCGATATTTTCGTTCCCGTGGACGATTTTTGCAAGGAAAGCGGCGACCTCATCGCGTCGCTGCGGCTGCCGGGCGGCGACAGGAAGGCCCGCAACCGCAAGACCGGCCTCTGCGACTCGGAGGTGATCGCCATACTGCTCATGTTCCACCACGGGCACTTCACCAATTTCAAGCACTATTACCTGCACTTCGTGGCGGCCAACTGCGGCGACCTTTTCCCCGGGCTGTTGTCATACAACCGTTTCGTGGAGCTGCAACGGCGCGTGGCGGTACCCCTGATGCTGTTTTTGAAGACAAGGTGCATGGGCCGCTCGCGCGGCATCAACTTCATCGACTCGACCCACATAAAGGCCTGCCACATCAAGCGGGAGAAGCGGAACAGGGTGTTCAGGGGCTTTGCCGAGAAGGGGCACGGCACGATGGGCTGGTTCTTCGGGTTCAAGCTGCACCTGATCATCAACGACAAGGGCGAGCTTCTGTCCTACTACCTGACGAAGGGGAACGTCGACGACCGCAACACCAGGGCCATCGCCGCCATGACCAAGAACATATTCGGGTACCTCATCGGGGACAAGGGCTACATCTCCAAGGCCCTGTCGGAGCTGCTCTTCAACGACGGCATACAGCTGCTGACCAAGGTGCGCAGGAACATGAAGGGCCAGAGCATGACGGCCAACGAAAAGATACTGCTGCGCAAGAGGGCCCTCATCGAGTGCGTGAACGACGAGCTCAAGAACATCTGCAAGCTGGAGCATACCAGGCACCGTTCCGTGGACGGCTTCCTCCTGAACCTCGCCGCATCGCTGGGGGCATACTGCTTCTTCCCCAAAAAACCATCCCTGAACATCGAGTTTGTTGAGGACAACCAGTTATCTTTAGCTATTGCTTAAACCGAACTCACGTTAGTTTAATAAACGAAAAAAGACCGCCCAAATTGAGCGGTCTCTTAATATTCTTTCGCCAAACCACGGTCTATGGTCCGGTTTACCCTTTAAAGTGCTTCAGCATAATCACTTCCTGCGGCTCTAGGTGCCTCCAGCGGCCACGGGGAAGGTCTTTTTTGGTGAGGCCGGCATACATCACGCGGTCCAGCTTTACCACTTCGTATCCCAAGTGCTCGAATATACGCCTCACAATGCGGTTCTTACCGATGTGTATCTGTATGCCCACTTCCCTTTTGTCGTCATCGTTGGCATAGGCAATATCGTCTACCTGGGCATAGCCGTCTTCCAGCGTAAGTCCTTTTTTGATGGCCGTTTTATCCTGCGGGTGCAGCGGCTTGTCCAGCACCACGGCATATATCTTGCGCACCTCGTGGCTGGGGTGGGTAAGCTTCTGGGCCAATTCGCCGTCGTTGGTAAACAGTAGCAAGCCCGTAGTGGCCCTATCCAAGCGGCCCACGGGGTATATGCGCTCGTCGGTGGCTTTTTCTACCAGCTCCATTACCGTGCGGCGGCCTTTTTCGTCGTCGGTAGTGGTCACAAAGTCCTTGGGTTTGTTCAGCAACACATATACGTGGCTACGGGTGGGGCGCACCTCTTTGTTCATAAACTCCACCTTGTCAGTCCGCTGCACTTTGTAGCCCATTTCGCGCACCACCTCGCCGTTTACCTTTACGTGCCCGGCGGCAATATGCTCATCGGCCTTGCGG
This sequence comes from uncultured Chitinophaga sp., assembly GCA_964476015.1. GTDB lineage: Bacteria > Bacteroidota > Bacteroidia > Chitinophagales > CAIOSU01 > CAIOSU01. The sequence continues at coordinate 173 of CAYYZT010000276.1, read as the reverse complement.
CGGGCGGCTATGCCAGAGTGGGCTATAAATTTGTTGAGGCGCATGCCGTCGTCTGCCTTATGGGGCTTATCGGGCGATGGCGGGGCTTTAGGGCCTTTGCCCTTGCGCTCGCCACCTTGTTTCGATACTATTTCGTCGTACCCCTTCTCCGCTTTGGGCGGCCTTTCTTTAAT
>CAYYZT010000275.1:0-4897 GCA_964476015.1 uncultured Chitinophaga sp. | reverse complement strand
CGGCATTGAACGTGCCCAAGCTGATGGGGGCAGAAGTGTCGGAAGGAGCCAAGGTGGTGCTGTTGGGCACGGTGCCTTGCAAAGCACTGTTTACCGACCACGAAACATCGAAACTATTAACGCTATTGATACCATAGTTGCGCACGTCAACCACTACGTTCTGCGTGCCCAAGTTTACTGCTATCGTTGGTGAATGGTAACTAAGCACCCCTACATCGTTGGGCAATCCTTCAAACTCAATCGCGCCTGGGTCGGTTTTCGGGCCACGTGGGTCACCATAGAAGTCCTCGTTGAAGCCAAGATTGGTCAACACATCGTTGAAGAACGGGTTTTGCGGGGTAAAATCGTTGTTGGCACGGTCAACAAAATATGGATCCACCTGATAGCTATTCAAGTCAAAACCCAATTGTTGCCAGCCAACCAAATCAGCATACAAACCACTGGTGCCGTATTGGCCCAAATTCACGGTAGCACCTGCAAGGGTGTTCACGTAAAACACGTTGTAATCCGACTCGATAGTGCTGTTGGTAGAGCCATAGGTAATGGCACTCTTAAATCCGTTGGTGCCCGAGCGGGTAACGTAGAAGATGTTGCCGATAATCTTAATGTTGTGCCCCTCGCCCGATTGGTTGAAGCCTTTTGCGGCGCCACCGGTTGCCACGTTTTGGTTGTCTATCACCACCGTGTTGTGGAAATAGTGGGCACCATCGCTGCCGTTGTTATAAAAGCCATAGGCCACGTTACCGCCAGTAAGGTCGTATGCAAGGTTGTTTACGAAAACGTTCTCGTTGCCCACCGTGGCATCGCAAGTGCTGGATGTGTTGAACGCATATACCGAGTTGGAACCCGTTATCAACGTATGGGTATGGTGTACGCTGTTGCCTTTAATCAAGCAATTTTGCGATACCCCCGACATATCAACACCAGAGAAAGTGCTGCTGGTATTGGTACGGGTAGGACGGCTTATATCATTGCCCTCCACCAAAGTACTGTCGTTTCCGGCCAAAATATAAACACCGCTGGCATGGTGGTCCAACATGATGTTGCCCACAATTTTGTTGCCCCTGCTGCCACCGCCATTCAAGCGCACCCCGTGGATGCCATATCTCAATATGTTGTTTTCTATCAAGTTATAGCTACCGTTGTTGCCATCGCTGGAAACACTGTTGGTGGCCGCGCTAAACACAATGCTGGAAGTATTGGCCGCCGTAGAGCTCATGCCTGTTGCGGTGAGGTCGATATGGCTCTTGCGAATGGTGTTGTAGCTAGCATCGCCAGAGAATAAAATGCCATAACCGAACGTGGTGCTCAAGGTGCGGATATATAGGCTATCGATGGTTACATACTTGGCACCGTTCAAACGCAGCACAAACCTGTCGGCGGTAGGCGTATCAAACTGCAACGTATCGCCAAAGCAATTGAACGTAACGGTGTTGGTAGCGTTCGCGCCCAAAATAACCGGAATGGTTACTTGCTCCGTGTATGGCCCGTTTCCAGTTACCACATTAAACACTACCGGGCCGCTTACGCCGCAGGTGCCCAAGGCGGTAGCGGCATCGCTAAAGCTGGCAAAGTTGCCGCCGCCGGTAGGCAACGTTTTGTTAATGGTATAAGTGCCTGTCAAAGAGATACAAAGCGTGCTGTTGAGCGTGTCGTTGCTATGGTCGGCATCGGCCACACCGTTTGGCAGCGAGGTCCATACCTTCACCACGTCGCCGCGGTCGGGGGTAATGCTGCCCAAGCTAACGGTATCGGTTTCGCCCGTGGCCAACGTGCCCGTATAGGGCACATCGGGCTGGGCTACGCCGTTGTACTGCCACTGTATGGTGGCACTGCTGAGGGTAGTAGTGCCGAAGTTGCCTACGGCCACTTCCAAATTGTACGTGCCCGGCCCGGTAGGGTAAGGCGGGTTGATTACCTGAACGATACCCGCATCCACGGCGGCACCCACAAACTCATCGGCACCTATATCGGGGCGTTGCGCGTCGCGCGGCTCGCCGTCAATATCGGTAGTAACGCCAGCATACGGAATGGCCGCGCCATTGAGCGCGCCCACAGTGGTATGCAGGTCGCTAAACGATACATAATTAGGGTCCACGTTCAAGGAGTGGGCATCTTGGCCACTGGCCAACCTAAGCAGGGGCAGGTTGGCGGCAAAAGTACCGTTCCAATATGCCAGTGTGGTACCGGTGTTGGCAAACAGGTTGTTATAATCAGAAGTAAGGGCATTAACGGCGGCTGCGCCGTCAACATAAATACTGTAGCCCAACACATCGTTTGCCAGGTTGTTGTTAAGCAAGCGGATATTGCTGTTGGGGCTTCCCTCAAAATTAAAAGCCCTGCCCGTAGTGGCGTTGCCGCCAATAACGTTTACGCTGTTGAACACGATGTCGATATAGCTGTTGCCGTCTTCCAAGGCTATGCCCTGCGCTTTGCCCGAGCTGGTACCGCCTACTTGCACAAAGTTGTTGGCCACCAAGAAAGGTGTGGCCGCGGTACCCGCCACTTCGCGCAGGCGAATGCCGTTTTCGCCGCCAGACTGGGTAGCTATCCTGTTGCCGGTAACCCGACCGCCAGATACCCAAACCAAGTTAACGCCCATGTACAGCGTAGTAGCGGACGATTGTCTTTCGATGCGGTTGTTGACGATTAGCGGGTTTACGCTGCCTTGCAAGGTAATACCCGTATATGCCGTAAGTATGGTGTTTCCTTCTATAGTAAAGTTGCCACTGGCATTAGCGATGCCCTCTGCCCAAATACCGCAAGAGTTGCCGCTAAAGTAGCTGTTGCGCACCGTGGTGCCGCTGTGCAATATACCCGTGGCGGCATAAATGCTGCTTCGGTTTTGCGGCGTAGAGGTACTGGTGGGCAGGGCTGCCAAAAACTGGCAGTGCAAAAATGTATTGGCCGTAGCACCGCTGCCAAGCACAGCAATGGTTTGGTAGGTGGCAAGGGCGCCAGTGCGCTCAAACGTGATGCGCTCAAAGGTAACATGCGAGCCGTTTACGGTAAGCACGAAATTGCCCGCGCTGGAAGAAGAGGCCGCCCACTGTACCTTAACCAACGTACTGTCGGCACTGGTAGAGCGTATTAAAATGGTGTTGGTGGCAGAGGTGCCTGTAATGGCAGGAACGGTTACCTGCTCGGCATAGGTGCCGGGGGTAACATCGAACACTACCGGGCCGCTTATGCCACAGCTTACCAAAGCGGCCATGGCCGCGGAGAAAGTAGCATAGTTGGTGCCGCCAGTGGCCACACTGTGGTTAATGGTATAGTTGCCCGCCATGCCCACGCAAAGTTGGCGTTGAAGGGTATCGTTGCCGTTTTGCGCATCGGCCACGCCGTTTGGCATGGAGGTCCACGCGCGCAGGGTTTCGCCGCCGGCCACGTTGGCGGTGCCAATGGTAAAGAACGGCGAGGTTTGGCCCGGTGCTATGGAGCCTACATAGTTAAAAGGTGTTTGCGGCACACCGCCCAAGCTCCACTCCACCATAACGGTGCTTATGGCTTTAAGGCCGTGGTTCTTTACCTGTACCTGTACGTTGTTGCTGCCAACTGCGGCCGCGGTATTGGGCAATATAGCGGCAATGCCCGCGTCCGACGAATCGGGAATGGAAATGGAGGCCAAGAAGCCTACCTCGTTGGTACTAGCATTGGCGTACAGCCTTACCGTAATACAGCCCGTGGGGTTGCTGGCCTGTACCAAACGAGGGCCGTAGCAACGGTCGTTGGAGTTAAGGCCATTGCTGCTGTTGTTATACAGCACCGCCCCGGTGGTGTCATCGCTATCGTAAACAATGAAATAATCGGGGTTTACCACACCGAACTGGCTAAAATCCAAACGGATAGGCTGGCCGGCCACATCGGGGCAAACGGTAATAATGGTGTGGCAATCGCAATTGGTATAGTTGTTGGAAGTAGAGCCCGTGAAATTGCACGGTGTGGTAGTACTACTTCCTCCCGGTCCTCCCGGGTCGGAAATTGAGGTTATCGCATCGCTGGGGTAAAACAACGTGGTGTCTGACCCGGCCGATGGCTGAAAGTTTTGGGCAAATAGATTCCCTGCAAGAGAAAAAATCAAAAATACTAACAGGGAACCTCCACTCGGGATAAAGGTTCGTTTCATGATACGTATTTTGGGTTTGCAATAAAATAATCTACAATCCGTGTGGTTGGGGGCAAGATTGTAGGGTCGCTGCTTATTAGCTGACGGTTAAATTACCATTAATGTAACGGTAATTATCGAAAAAATACACCCGAGACTAGCTTATAAAAATAGCATTGTCTATCAATAAACTAAGAAAAATTAAATAATCGAATACAATATTAATAATCAATCATCAAAAACATGAAAGTTAAGGGTAGCAACACTTTCGTGCAGTGGAAAGTATCCTTTACCTTTAATACCGATGCCCAACTTTCATTATGAAGTCTAACCCAACAAAATAGGTTGCAATATATTGACTGTCAACATATTGCAACCTATTTTACAACAAGGTCTATTATTTTGAGGTAGGGGTAATATTTAACACTATCTGCTTTCCGTCTCGCAACACAATGATTTCCACCGTTTTATCAGGCTGTAAATCAGCAAGCACGTAGGTATAGTCGTACACGTTTTTAATATCCTTACCAGCCAACTTGATAATAATGTCGCCTTCTTTCAATCCGGCCTTCTCGGCAGGGGCACCCGTGCGCACACCGCTAAGCTTTACGCCTTCCACCTCGGCCACATAATCGGGTATGGTGCCCAGGTACACGCTAAAGCCTTTGGAGCCCGCGCCCATGCTCTTGCTCATTTCTACTTTCAGGTAGTCGATGGCCTCGGTTTTCAACAGCTCGTCAATAATGCCTTGGGCCAGTTTGGCAATGCGCTCCATGCCGTCGTAGTTCAGCT
>CAYYZT010000274.1:4265-4906 GCA_964476015.1 uncultured Chitinophaga sp. | reverse complement strand
GGAGTAATCAGCACATCGGCACATTGACTAATTAGCACATTTATCCCTTACCTTTGCACCCATGGCGTTGTTGGATGCAATCAAGCGATACCTGTTCCGTCGCAACATGAAGCAAGCTGCCCCCGTGCTGAAACGCACGGGCGAGGTGAAAAACTACGCCAACGCACGCTACGTGGGCATTTGGTTCGACGGCAGCAACCGGGAGCAGTTTGCACTGATTGATGCCTACGCCCGCAAGATAGTAGGCAAAGGCAAAAAGGTGGAGATATTGGGCTACGCGGGCAACGTGAAAAAGAACGAGGACGTGCCTTTTGAATACATACGACCCAGAGAAATAGGCTGGACGGGCGTTCCCGTAGAGGATGTGGTGGAAGAGTGGTGCGAAAAGCCTTTCGACCTGCTGCTATGCCTACACCCGAAAGAATGCCGCCCGTTGGAGTACATGGCACTGCAAAGCAAGGCCAAGTGCCGCGTGGGCCGGTACGGCGAGGGCGTGGTGGAATGCTATGACCTTATGGTGATGCTGGAAGAGCCGGACCTCGCCAAAATGATTAAACAGGTAGACCATTTGTTAACGGACATCAATAAAAAGCAAGATTAAAATGCCGCAACAGTTTAAAGGTACGGGCGTGGCCCTAGTG
>CAYYZT010000274.1:0-4255 GCA_964476015.1 uncultured Chitinophaga sp. | reverse complement strand
TTGAGGACGGTAGCATCGATTTCGACAGCCTTGCCCAAATCATAGAGCACGACATCAAGGGCGGGGTGGAGTATTTGGTTTCGCTGGGCACTACCGGCGAAACGGCCACGTTGGACAAGGACGAGAAGCTACAAGTGTTGCGCTTTACCGCCGAGGTGGTAAACGGTCGCGTGCCGTTGGTGGCAGGCTTTGGCGGCAACGATACCCGCGAGTTGTTGGCGGCCATCAAGGCGTTCGATTTTAAAGGTTATAGCGGCTTGCTTTCGGCCAGCCCATACTACAACAAGCCCACGCAAGAAGGCATCTACCAGCACTACAAGGCCGTGGCTGATGCATCGCCCGTGCCGGTGATATTGTACAACGTGCCGGGCCGCACTTCCAGCAACGTTTCGGCCGAAACCACGCTACGCCTCGCGAAGCACCAAAACATCGTAGCCATTAAGGAGGCTTCGGGCAATTTCGACCAGATGATGCAGATTATCAAACACCGCCCCGAGGGCTTCTTGGTTATTTCGGGCGACGATTTGATAACCCTGCCGCTGATAGCCTGCGGTGCCGATGGCGTTATCTCGGTAATTGCGAACGCCATGCCCAAACAGTTTTCCCAGATGGTGCGCTTGGCTTTGAAGAACGATTACGCGGGTGCCCGTGGGCTGCACTACCAACTAACCGACCTCACTAACCTGCTGTTTGCCGAAGGCAATCCCGGCGGCGTGAAGGCCGTGCTGCAACACCTCGGTATGGGCACCGACCAAGTGCGCCTGCCGCTATGGCGCATAAGCGATGCCCTTAAAGCCAAATTGAAGCAAGAACTGGACACAATAAGCCACGGGTAACACCCGTTTGTTTGCAGCCGATAATCTATTTTTTACGCTGTAAATAAAATACGCTAACTTTGCAAACTGTGTTGAACAAAGCCATATACGCTTTATTGCTGGCCATGCTGGTGCTATCGGCCCCATCGTGCTCGGAGAGCTACCAGAAGGTGCTGAAGAGTGCCGATTTTAACTACAAGCTCACCAAGGCCAACGGATATTATGACAAGGGCGATTACTCCAAGGCCATTCCTATTTACGAGGAGCTTATCCCCGTGTTCAAGGGCACTAAAAACATCGACGAGATTTACTTTAAGTACGCCATGAGCCACTACCGGGAGGCCAATTTCCTGATAGCGGGCTTCCACTTCAAAAATATCAGCGACAACTATCCTTTGAGCCCTTTTGCCGAGGAAAGCCTGTTTATGTATGCCCAGAGCGACTATGAAATGTCGGCGGAGGTGCCGCTGGACCAAACCTATACCAAAAAGGCCATCGAATCTTTCCAGTTGTATATCAACAGCTACCCGAGCAGCGCGAAGCTGGACGACTGCAATATGAAGATTACGCAGATGCGCCGCAAGCTAGAGCTAAAAGCCCTAAGTGCCGCCGAACTGTACCTGCGCACCAAGCACTACAAGGCCGCGGCGGTATCGTTCTCGAACATTTTGCTGGATTTCCCTGATACGAAAGATGCCGAGAAGATTTCTTACAACGTAGTAAAAAGCTATTTCCTTTACGCCCAAAACAGTATCGCCACCAAGCAAAAGGAGCGTTACGAGAGCGTAATAAGCAGCTATAAGAATTTTGCAAAACGCTACCCGAGCAGCGTGTACGCATCGGATGCCAAAAAGTACCACGACCAAGCAGTGGAGAAGCTTGAAGAACTCAAATTGCTTGGCGTAAAACAATCATAAGTTATGAAGAAGAACCAGTTAATGACCCTGCAACCCAATGTGGAGACCCGCGACCTGAACCGTATGGCCAGGATGAGCGGCGGCAATTTGTTTGAAGCCTTGGTTATCGTGGCCAAGCGTTCCAACCAAATAAACATGAAGCTGAAAGAGGAGTTGCATGCCAAGTTGAACGAGTTTGCCACCAGCAACGACAACTTGGAAGAAGTGTTCGAAAACCGCGAGCAAATCGAAATCAGCAAATACTACGAGAAGCTTCCAAACCCGGTTATCATCGCCTTGGAAGAGTTCCACAGCAACGATATTTACTACCGTCGCGCTGACGAGCAACAAGCTTAATAATCCCCCTATGCTGGCGGGTAAAAACATATTGCTGGGCGTTACCGGCAGCATTGCCGCGTACAAATCTGCCACATTGGTGCGTTTGCTGGTAAAGCAGGGTGCCAACGTGAAGGTAGTAATGACCGATGCAGCACAGCAGTTTATTACCCCGCTCACGCTTTCAACCCTTAGCAAAAACCCGGTGCTGGCCCGGTATGCCGACGAACAGGGCAACTGGAACAGCCATGTGGAACTGGGCCTGTGGGCCGATGTTTTGCTTGTCGCGCCCGCATCGGCCAACACCTTGGCCAAAATGGCCCATGGCTTGTGCGACAACCTGCTCACGGCCACTTACCTCTCCGCCCGCTGCCCGGTGGCAGTGGCCCCCGCCATGGATTTGGATATGTACCAACACCCTTCCACGTTGCAAAATTTGGAGGCGTTGCGCGCTTATGGCAACTACATTATCCCTGCCGGATATGGCGAACTGGCGAGCGGTTTGGTAGGGGAGGGGCGTATGGTCGAGCCGGAAGAAATCATACAATTTTTGGAAGAACAGGTTTTTTTTGCCCCGCAACATAACCTCAAGGGCAAGAAAGTACTGATTACCGCAGGGCCCACGGTAGAGCCTATTGATCCGGTTCGCTACATCAGCAACCACTCCACGGGCAAGATGGGCTTTGCGCTGGCGCAGCAGTTTATCCGTTTGGGGGCCGAGGTAACGCTTATCAAAGGCCCTACTTCGCAGCAGCCCGCTTTTAATGGCAAGGCCAACCTGATTGAGGTGGGCACCGCCGCCGAAATGTTCGAGGCCACTACCAAAGCGTTTGCCGGCAAAGACATTACCGTGATGGCCGCCGCCGTAGCCGATTATGCCCCTGCCGAGGTGGTGGGCAACAAAATAAAGAAAGAAGGGCAGGAACTGGAACTGCACTTGGTGAAAACGCGCGACATACTGGCCGAACTGGGCCGCAATAAGGCCGCCGGGCAACTGCTGGTGGGCTTTGCACTGGAAACCAACGACGAGGAAAAGCATGCGTTGGAAAAACTCAAAAAGAAGAATCTGGATATCATCGTACTCAACTCGTTGCGCAACAGTGGCGCGGGTTTTGGCCACGATACCAACCAAATAACCCTGCTGGACAATAAAGGCGGGAAAAAACAGTTTGATTTAAAAAGCAAAAACGAGGTGGCGATGGACATTATCCACGCTATTGCGGAGCAACTGTAAACGTATGGGAAGACTACTTTTGATTTGCTGTTTGCTGGTGCTGGGCCTTACCCTAAAGGCACAGGAATTGAACTGTAAGGTGCAGATTATCGCCCAAAAAGTAACCACTACCGACCCCAAGGTTTTCAAAACACTGGAGACGGCCATTTTCGAGTTTATGAACAACCGTAAATGGACACCCGATGTTTTTAAGCCGCAGGAGCGGATTGATTGCAGCCTCATCATCAACATTACCGAAGACTTGGGCGGCAACAATTATAAGGCCACGGCCAATATGCAGCTTTCCAGGCTGGGCTACAACAGCAGTTACAGCTCGCCGCTGATGAACTATGCCGACGGTAGCTTCAATTTTACCTATGTGGAGTACCAGCCCATCGAGTTCAACGAAAACATGTTCAACAGCAACTTGGCCTCTTTGCTGGCCTTTTATTCCTATGTAATGATTGGGTTGGACTATGACAGTTATAGCCTAAAAGGCGGTACGCCGCATTTTAACAAGGCGCTTACCGTGCTCAACAACGTGCCCCAGAACTTGGCAGGCGACCAATCCACCGGCTGGAAACCGTTTGACGGCCTGCGAAACCGCAGCATTTTGATTGACGAGATATTGAAGCCCCGCTTGGAAGTGCTGCGCGAGGTAACTTACGAGTATCACCGCAAGGGCTTGGACTTGATGTTCGATAACGTGAACGGTGGCCGTGCCGCTATTTTGGCTGCCCTGCAAAAAATGGAGCGTTTGGCAGAGAGCGACCCGAACTCCATGATATTGCAGATGTTTTTCGACTCCAAGCGCGCCGAGCTTATCAATATTTTCTCCAAGGCATCGCCCGCCGAGAAAAACAGTGCTTACAATGTTTTGGTAAAACTCGATGCCAAGAAGGCGGATGCTTATCTACAGATGAAAAAGAGCTAACGGTTCGCCATTCAACAATATATATACGGTAAATCAATATTCAGGCACCTACGTGTTTTCT
>CAYYZT010000273.1:1330-4911 GCA_964476015.1 uncultured Chitinophaga sp. | reverse complement strand
TAGGGCTTCCATCCTATCCGCATCCTGCAATATCTTGGCCTCGATGGTGGTGGGCGCAACATTGGCCGAGAAGCTGTGCGCATGGATGGCGTGTTGGATACCCACCAGCTTTTCCTGCGGGAAACCGGGGAAATCCGTTTTAAATATCCCTACCGTTTTCTCCGCGCTCAACAAGGACGATTTGCTACGGTCAGGATGGTTCTTCGGCAGCGAAACCACGTCGTGGAAATAAGCCGCGGCCAACAACGTAAGCCCATCGGCCTGTTCGGTTTCGCGTTCGGCAATGTATCGCGCCGCCCGCCACACGCGGCGGAAGTGTGCCAAATCGTGCGCGCCGTCTTCCACGGGCCGTTGTTGCCACCAGGCAGCGAAACGTTTTTCCCAATCATCCAACAATGTTTGCATGGGGCAATATTAGGGATAACGGCCCAACAAAACGACGGCATTTGGCCCTTTTAAGGGAATGTTTTCTACAAAACGGCAGTAGGCTCCTGCTCTATTTTTCGCATTAACCACTGGCTATCAAGTTACTATGCCTACAACCAGCCTATTGGAACGGTTTTGGCACCCTCCTACTGCTTCACCCTTAAAACCTATAGACATGAAAGCTTTAATGATATGCATCGGTTTTTTCTTTGCCGTAAGCGTAGCTTCCGCACAAGATACCTTAAACCAAATAAAACCCGTACAACCTACCACGCCCGGCACCGTGATACCGCCTGCCACTACGCCCCCAACGCCCACGCCGCCCAATACCACCATACCAACGGCACCCGGCCAGTTGCCGCCGCCCGGCACGCCTACCACCCCCAACACGCCCGGCACCACCCCTACCCCGGGCTTAACACCCAACGCGCCCAATAGCCCCGGCACACCGGGCACTATGCCGGGCAGCACTACGCCGGGTACTACCCCGCCTAGAAAATAGGTATGGTAAATAGCTAGGAATCGGCCAGTACGCTATGCGCATTGGCCGATTTTATTTGACAGCCCTGCCTTGTAGCACCTGCTCCAGCTTATCGAAGTTTTCCTCGTTTTTTTCCGGGGCGAAGTTGTTGATGGTGTTGTACAGCTTTTCGTCGTCGAAAATCATTTTGAAAACCACCTTGGTCTCGTTGGCCGAGACAGGCTCAAATAACACCTCTACATTGAAGTACGGCTGGCTTTGGCGCGTCCACGACAGGAATTCGTTGGGCCGTATCTCCGCAAAAGTACAGGCGTTTTCGTAATTGCCCTTCTCCGGGCCGTGCATGGTAAACAGCCACCTGCCGCCGGGCCGCAAATCGTGCTCGTGGAAGGTATTGGTAAACCCTTTCGGCCCCCACCACTGCTTTAACAATTCGGGGTTTGCCCACGCTTGGTAAACTTCGTTTACGGGATGGTTGAAAGTGCGGGCGGAAACGATTTCGTGGGAAGTAGGCATATGAGAGGTTTGTACGAATGTAAGAAGCTTATCTGTTATAATGCTACGTGCCAGCCAAGAGGCTGGTTATATGTTTGCCTTAAGCGAGGACGCTTAAGGCAGCAAGATAAAATCAACCCACAACTAGTAACCCTAACTAAACCAATCAACCGATCAACCAATTGACTAATCAACCTCTCCCCTCCACGGGCAATGCTTGCACCCGCTGCCGCAGCAGTAGCCACGCCGAAGGTGGTATTCGGCGGTCATTACCATCAGCCCGTCTTCGTTAAAGTAATAGTCTCGGCCCTCAACTAACGGTTCTGTCATACACCGGTATAATTGAACGGCGTAATCTGCTTCAGTTCCGCTTTTATGGCATCGCTCACCTCCAGCGTATCTATAAAGTTATGGATGGTAGCTTCGGTGATAGCGGCGTTGGTGCGGGTCAGTTCTTTCAGCTTTTCGTAGGGGGCGGGGTAGTTTTCGCGGCGCAGCACGGTTTGTATGCCTTCGGCCACCACCATCCAGTTGTCCTCGAGGTCTTGGCGGATGGCGGCTTCGTTTACCAACAACTTGCCCAGCCCTTTTTGTATGCTCTGCAACGCAATCAGCGTATGGGCAAACGGCACGCCCACGTTGCGCAGCACGGTACTATCCGTAAGGTCGCGCTGTAGGCGGCTGATGGGCAGCTTTGCGGCAAGGTGCTCAAACAAGGCATTTGCCACGCCCAGGTTGCCCTCGGCGTTTTCGAAATCGATGGGGTTTACCTTGTGCGGCATGGCACTGCTACCCACTTCGTCTTTCTTAATCTGCTGCTTAAAGTACTCCATGCTGATGTACTGCCACATATCGCGGCACAGGTCCATGAGAATGGTGTTGATGCGCTTAAAGTTGTCGAACAGCGCGGCAAGGTTGTCGTAGTGCTCAATTTGGGTGGTGAGCTGGTATCGCTCCAAACCTAGATAAGTAGCCGTAAAATCGTTGCCGAACGCCACCCAATCCACTGCGGGGAAAGACACCTTGTGGGCATTAAAATTGCCCGTGGCACCGCCGAATTTGGCACAGTAGGGCACGGCTTCCAGTTGGGTAAGCTGCCTGTCCAGCCGCTCCACGAACACCAGTATCTCCTTGCCCAAGCGGGTAGGGCTGGCCGGTTGGCCGTGCGTGCGCGCCAGTAGCGGGATATGGGCGAGGTCGTTGCCCAGTTGGCCCAATTTGTTGGTAAGCTCCTTTAGTTGCGGCACCAGCACCTCGTGCACCCCGTCGCGGATGCTCATGGGCACGCTGGTATTGTTTACGTCCTGACTGGTAAGGCCGAAGTGGATGTACTCCTTAAACTCGCCCAGCCCCAGCTTTTCGAAACGCTCCTTGAGCCAGTATTCCACGGCCTTTACGTCGTGGTTGGTAATGCGCTCAATGGTTTTAATCTTCTCCGAATCGGCCGGGCTGAAGTTGCGGTACAGGTCGCGCAGTTCCTCGCTGCGGCCCCCGTCAAAGCCCTTTAGCGCGGGCACATCGGCTTGCGCAAGGGCAATGAAATATTCCACCTCCACCCACACGCGGTATTTAAACAAGGCCCACTCCGAGAAGTATTTACTTAATGATGCGGTCTTGTCGTGATAACGGCCGTCGATTGGGGAAATAGCGGTAAGTGGGGTGGACTGCATTGTGGGCGTGATTGGTTCGTGGGGCAAATTTAGGGAAATGTTGCGGGTTGCGGGATTTTTAAACCACGGAGAGCACGGAGAAAAATTCACGGAAAATTAAAGCCATGCTATCGTACTGAGTGATAGTCGAGAATGGCGTGGGCCTGCGGAAGCCCGCTGTCACTCTGAGCGGTAGTCGAAGAGTGTGCGCTGGCCTGTTGGGGCGGATGGTACGGCTCAGAGTATGCTAGGGTATTTATGCGTGGTGGTGCTTTATTGCCCATGCGTGTTTCCGCTATGGCGGAAAGTAAGCGGATGCTTACATCTGAAAAGCACAAGCAATGCTTGCGCTAGATGGGGGGGGGGTAATTGGCACGGCAGTCCATATTACCGTCTTCAACACTTAAAGCGGACATATAATCAGTACGGGATTTAAGCGTGTAAAATATCTTCTTTGGAGCATCCCGCTGCTGTTCAACCACAGCACTACCGTGCCAAGTACCCTCTTGGGAGGGTCAGCACGCGGCATG
>CAYYZT010000273.1:0-1320 GCA_964476015.1 uncultured Chitinophaga sp. | reverse complement strand
TTGGCAGTGGTGAACAATACCGAAGTATTACGGCGTGCTGGGGTGGGTTGGTGGCAGCGGTAGCATAAACAAACCCACCCCGATGCCTTTGGATAGCTTCATACTCTTTAAGCACTATGCTAGGCATCGACCCTCCTAAGAGGGTAATTGGCCCGGTAGTCCATAATACCATCACCCATCACCCCATCACTCCGCGTAGGCTGTGCCTACGTGGAACTAATGATTAGAGGCTTTGCCTCAGCACGCAACATGTTCAAAGCTCAAACGGGTGGTGCTTCCCAATTTCACATAACACATTATCTCTTAACATCCACTGCACAACCCGCCCCAACAGGCCAGCGCACATCCTTCGACTATCGCTCAGGGTGACAGCTAGCTTCCGCAATTTTTGACAATGCCATCACTCTGACACCGCAATGTGTATATCCCACCCAAACCTTTTTTGAATTGTTTGCGAGTAAATTCTATTATTGCATTGTTCAGTTTATTAAGTTGGCCCAAGTTCAACACATAAGAACATGAAAAAGTCTTGTGTCTTGCGTCTTGTGTCTTATGTCTAACCAAAAGCCGATGTCCAAAAACTTATTAATCGTAGAGTCGCCAGCCAAAGCCAAAACCATTGAAAAATTCCTCGGGAAGGATTTCAAGGTGGTCAGTAGCTACGGCCATATCCGCGACCTAGAGAAAGGGAACAAGGCCATCGACCTGAAGAACGGCTACCGCCCCAAATATGAGGTGCCTGCCGACAAACAGAAGCTGGTAACAGAACTGAAAAAGCAAGCCAAGGATGCCGAACACGTATGGCTGGCGACGGACGAAGACCGCGAGGGTGAGGCCATCAGCTGGCACCTTTGCGAAGTGCTGGGCCTGAGCCCGAAAGAAACCAAGCGCATCGTTTTTCACGAGATTACGAAGAACGCCATACAACACGCGGTAGACAACCCCCGCTATCTTGACCTAAACTTGGTGAACGCCCAACAGGCCCGGCGCGTGCTGGACAGGCTGGTGGGCTTTGAGCTATCGCCCATCTTGTGGCGCAAAATGAGCATGAAAGGCTCGCTTTCGGCGGGCAGGGTACAATCGGTAGCGGTGCGCATCATCGTGGAGCGCGAGCGCGAGATACAGGAGTTCAACAGCCATTCCAGCTTTAAGGTAACGGCCATTTTCGACGTAAAGGACAGCAAGGGCCGCCAGAGCAAACTGAAGGCCGAGCTGAGCAAAAAGATTGACACCGAGGCCGAGGCCCAAAAATTCTTGGAGAGCTGTAAGGGTGCCGCCTATACCATTAAAGATATACAGACCAAGCCCGCCAGCAAAAGC
>CAYYZT010000272.1:266-4929 GCA_964476015.1 uncultured Chitinophaga sp. | reverse complement strand
GTCTATTCGCTTACCGCCCAACAACAGCGTGGCACCTTTTTCCACGGCATCGGCCACTTGGGCTTCCAGCACTTTTATTTGATCCTGGCGCGTAAGCGGACCAATGTACACCCCTTGCTCAGTGGGTTGCCCCACTTTGAAGGCATTCGCCTCTTTTACAAATTCTTCCACAAACCGGTCGTAAATTGCTTCGTGTACATAAATACGCTCTACAGCGCAGCAGCTTTGCCCGTTGTTGTAAAAAGCCCCGTCGGCAGCGTTGGCCGCCACGTTTTTAATATCCCTTACATCGTTGGGCACGTATAGCGGGTCTTTGCCGCCCAGCTCCAACTGGCAGGGCACCATTTTTGGGGCTACCCGCTCATAAATGTATTGGCCCGTGCGGTACGAGCCGGTAAAGTAATAGCCATCCAACGGTAGGTTCAGCAACGCCTCGCCAGCATCCTTGCCACCTACCACTGTTTGGAAAATCTCCTGCGGAACGCCCGCCTCGTACAGCAAATCACGTATTTTAAGGCCCGTGAGCGTGGCATGTTCCGAAGGCTTGTAGAGCACGCTGTTGCCCGCTATCAAAGCCGGGATAAACACGTTTACCCCTACCAGATACGGGTAGTTCCATGCCGAAATATTGCCGATAACGCCCAACGGCTCGTAAGCGATTACCTCCTTCAATCCTTCCTCTTCATATACGGTTTCGTCGGCCAGGTAGCGGCTGCTGTGATCCAAGAAAAACTTGATGCGCTTGCGGGCACCGTTAATTTCGTTTTTGCTCTGGCTCAGGGGTTTGCCCACTTCGCTGGTCAATATCTCGGCCAGTTTCTCGGTATGGTCGGCCAATAGGGTATGGAACTTGTCGATGATGCCCAGCCGCTCGTCCATGGATTTCTGTGCCCAAATAGGCTGTGCGGCACGGGCCACTATGTATTTCTGTTGGGCCTGTTCGGCAGTGGTATCGGGCAAGGTAGCTATAAGCGAGCCAGTGGCGGGATTGAGGATATCCATTTGAACGATAGCGATTTAGGCCGCTAAATTATACAACAATTACCAATCTATTTTCCCGTCGCTGGTTTCTTTGTTTTCGGATAACAAAGGAGGGTCGTACTCGATGCTGTTTGGCCAAAGGGAGTGATAATGGTACCTAGCACAATGTTCGGTTTCCATGCCTTCCTCAGCGACAACAACTATCTTGCGATAAGCGGTTTTGCGATGGTGAAAATAATCCATATCCCATTGCCCTTTCCAATAGGTTTGCTCTTGAGGTATGGTTTCCAAATGTATCAACTTATATCCTTTGCTTTCCAAATCCCGCCCTATTTCCCTCCTAAAGCTATATTTATCCAACTCATTACTGGCCGATAACATTATATTGACCATTAACATCAGGAACCCCGTTCCTACAATGATGCCCAGTAAGATTAAAAGTGCCTCCAAGAATTGTTTTTTGGTTAAGATAGCAAATTGCAGGCAACAGGAACAGTATCTTCGCAATATGTTTTGGATAGTAGTGTTGACTCTAGCCGCTGTAGCCCTTTACATTGCCCTGATGCAATACTATGCATGGGGATGGGTATTGACGCCGTTGTTCGAGCCGAAACAGGATTATAAACCGAGCACCAAAGTAACCGTTTTGGTGCCCGCCCGCAACGAGGCCGCCCACATCCAAAAGTTGTCACAATGCTTGCTGGCACAAAACTATCCGACGGAGTTGCTCCAGATTATCCTTATCAACGACCATAGCGAGGACGACACGGCCGTGCTGGCCAGCAAAGCAGGCTTAAACGTACTCTCGCTGCCCGCGCATTTGCAAGGCAAAAAGGCGGCTATTACCTACGGGGTTTCGCAAGCCAGCGGCGAGCTTATCATTACCACCGATGCCGATTGCGCTATGGACAGCGATTGGGTGGCCACCATCGTACAGTTTTACGAAACCAACCGCTACAAGGTAATTACCGGGCCAGTTGTCTTTTCCAAACCAAACAACCAATCAACCAATCAACCATTATACTACTTCCAAAGCTTGGACTTGATGGGCCTGATGTACATTACGGCGGGCAGTTTGCGGTTCAAATTCCCGCACATGGCTAACGGGGCCAACTTTGCGTTCGAGAAAAAGCTGTTTGAAAGCATTGGCGGCTATTCGGGCATAGATGGCACCCCTACTGGCGACGATATTCTGTTTCTTTTGAAAGCCGACGGCCACCATCCGGGCTGTGCGGGCTTCATCAAAGCCAAAGAGGCCATCATAACCACGAAGGCCACCCCCACGTGGCCAGCCTTCTGGCAGCAACGGCTGCGATGGGTAAGCAAATCGGCGGGCTTTGGCGATGCGCGGCTCACGGCCATTCTGGTGTTCTACTACCTATATGCGCTGGCCATAGTGGCCTGTGGGGCGGGAATGGTATTTGAGCCTTTGTTGAGCCTGCCCTTTATACTGTTGCTACTGGGCAAGTGGGTGTCCGAGGGAATTATGATGGCCCACGCCGCAACGTTTTTTGGTCGGCTCTCGCATCTATGGTGGTTTGTACCGTCGCAAATAATCCACCTTTATTATGTGCTCAGAATCGGGCTGCAATCGCAATTGTCAAGCTATCAATGGAAAGGACGTGGCTATCGCAGTAAACAAAAGCTATATAAGTAGCTATTTCATTAATTTTCCGCACGAAGTTTTCCTGCAAAGGCTTATTTTAATTACTTTCACATATCTTGCCACAACATACCATGGAAAATCAGGGACAATCGCCCAGCTCACGGGCATTTAAGAGGTTTATCCGCAACCGTTCGGCTATGGTTGGCATGGCCATAGCGTTGGTATCGGTAATGGTAGCCGTATTGGGGTATCTCATCACTCCCGACGATACGCCCTACGCCAACGAGCAAATACTACAGATAAGCAAGAAACAGCCCGGCTTTACCGTGGAAATGCTGAAAGTGCGCAAAAACCGCGAGGTGCCCGAAACGGGGTTCTTCGACAAGATGCTGTACGGCGCGCCAAACCCTTATGCTTTGATACCCGTAAATAGCTGGCGCATTGAGGCGGATACGTTGTATGCCGAAACCTTTGCCGGCGACGTGGACCGTTCCAAACCAATGAAATTCCACTTGGCGGATGTTGTTTTCGCTATTGACGAGACCAACCCCGGCACTACCCTGCAAGGCCAAAACGTAACTTACAACAACATTAAAGGCGAAACGCAGACCATAGCGCTGGCCGAACTGCGCAAACAGGTGGAAGAACAGCATTTTAAAAACCACACCTACCATTTGGGTACCGACAAATACGGCCGCGACATCCTTAGCCAGTTGATGATAGGCACCCGGGTATCGTTGTTTGTAGGCTTAATGGCCATGATTATTTCCGTGATATTGGGCGTAGTATTGGGTGCGTTGGCAGGCTATTTCGGCGGCTGGGTTGATGATGTGATTATGTACCTGGTGAACGTGGTTTGGGCAGTGCCCACTATCTTGTTGGTTTTTGCCATCGCCATTGCGTTTGAAGACCGGGGATTGTGGCAGGTGTTTTTCGCCATCGGCGTTACCATGTGGGTAGAGGTGGCCCGCATTGTGCGCGGCCAAGTAATAAGCATGCGCGAGATACAGTTTGTGGAGGCCGCCAAAAGCTTGGGCTTCACCGAGTCTCGTACCATTTTTAAACATATTTTGCCGAACATTACAGGCCCCATAATTGTTCAAGCAGCAGCCAATTTCGCTACGGCCATCCTTATCGAGGCGGGTTTGAGCTACTTGGGTTTGGGTGCCAAAACAGAGGTGCCCACGTGGGGCAGGATGTTGAGCGACAACTATGGATACATCATCAGCGGCAGCAACTCCTTCCTGGCGTTGTCGCCGGGCATTGCCATCATGCTGTTGGTATTGGCTTTCAATTTGTTAGGCAACGGGCTTAGGGATGCGTTTGATGTAAAAACAACCCTGCAAGGTAACCGATAAAGTAGTATATTTAGAAACGAGCGATAGCGCATTGAATGAAGGAAGCACATCCAGATAGCATATCCGACGAAAAACTGGCCCATTTGGAACGGTTGCTCACTGTAAAACAATTACAGATCAATTCGCTATTGGAGGTATCCCAAGCCATTAACAACAACTTCTCCACTTCGGCCCTGTTCCGCATCTACGAGTTCATCCTACGGGCGCAAATGGGCATCCAACGCTTATTGGTGTTCATTAAGAACGATAAATGGGATTGTGTGTGTAATTCCGGCATCAGCGATTTATACCTCGAAATAAACGTGGATGTCGATTTGATGGCGTTCCGCAATATTGCTACCATCAACCCTGCCCGTAACGAAAAGCTCCGCGAGTTCGACGTAATCATCCCCGTACACCACAAGGATACGCCTTTGGCCTATGTGCTTATCGGCGACTTGAAGACTGACGACAACGACTCCCTGGAAGAAAAGCTGAAATTCATCCAAACCATCACCAACATTGTGATAGTGGCGGTGGAGAACAAAAAGCTCTTCAACAACCAGATACAACAGGAGGTAATGCGCAAGGAGCTAGAGTTTGCGGCGAAGATGCAATCCATGCTCATCCCCAGCGATTTGCCGAACAACGATAAAGTGGAAATGGCATCCGTTTACCTGCCCCACCACGATATTGGCGGCGATTATTACGATTGCTTGGAGCTGTCTGATACCGAGCT
>CAYYZT010000272.1:0-256 GCA_964476015.1 uncultured Chitinophaga sp. | reverse complement strand
GCTGCTTTTCTGCATAGGCGACATATCTGGCAAGGGTATTGCGGCTGCGCTGCTTATGGCCAACTTCCAAGCCAACTTGCGCGCGGAGATGAACAAGCTGGAGGATTTGGGCGAATTCATTCAATACCTAAACGTTAAAGTAAACCAGATAACCAAAGGCGAAAAGTTTATCACGCTCTTTTTAGGGGTATATAATAGCGAGACCCGCATCCTGCGCTACATCAACGCCGGCCACAACCCGCCGCTGCTGTTGAAG
>CAYYZT010000271.1:0-4934 GCA_964476015.1 uncultured Chitinophaga sp. | reverse complement strand
GTCTTCCAGCCCCAATTGGGTGGCCAGTTGTTCGGCCTCCAACAGCAGCGGCAATGCCTCTTCGGGCTGGCCACTGTCGGCCTCCAGCTTGCCGCTGTATAGCAAATACTTGTGGCGCAGGTGTTTGTGGCCCGCATCGGCGGCCAGTTTGCTGCCCGCTTGCAGGGCTTCCCGGGCATCGTGCCAACGTTGTTGGAGGATATACAGATTGCCCAGCTCCAGATAAACCATCGCCAACAACGACCCATAACCCTCATCCTCGCTTATCTCACAGGCATGTAGCAAGTGTTCCGCCGCCTCATCATACTGCCCCTGCAAGGCCAGCACGGTGCCCAAATGGTGGTAGGCCGTGGCTTGGCCAAACACATCGCCCACCTGCTGCCGCAGTTCCAACGCCTTGCGATAGTATTGTTCGGCTTCGGCATGTTTGCCAAGGTCTTTATAGATATCGCCCAACAAACCCAAGGCATAGCTAATGTTTTGGCTGTCGCCGAGTTGCTCGAAAACCTTCTCGGCTTCCAGCGCATAGGCCAATGCCTTGGCGTAGTTGCCTTGGCCAGAGTATAGGTTGGCCAGGTTAATGCCCGTAAGGGCCGCACCGGATGGGTGCCCCTGTTGGTGGCAAGCATCCAGTATATGGGCGAAATGCTCCAACGATTGGGCAAAATCGCCCTGCAACATATAGGCAATGCCCAAGTTGCTATAAATGGGATAACGCAGTGATAATGTTTTGGTTGGAGCGGATTGCTTCAAGGCTTCCTCCAAATACTCCAAGGCTCCGTCCACGTCGCCCTGCTGCAATTTCATGGAGCCAAAATGGTTGCAAGCCGCCGCAATGCCCTTGGCATAACCGCCATCCTGCGAAAGCTGGAACGCCTCGGTAGCCAAGGCCATGCTTTGGTTGGCATCGCCCAAACGCAACGACATGCCCCCCAACGCCATCAGGCAATCGATATATACTTCGGTAGCCCCCACTTCCTCTTTGGCGGCATCAAGGGTTTGGATAAACAGCTCCCAAGCCTCTTGCTGCTGCCCGCTATTGGCCAAGGCCCTGGCCACGTAATATTGGCCGCGTAATTGCGGCTCTGCCAGTTCGCTTTGGGCCAATTGCTGGGCTATGGGCATCAGCTCGTCACGGCGCAATACATCCATCACCTCGCACAGCGATACCAGCTCCACAACGGAGCGTGTGGCAGGGTCTTTGGCGAGCAGGGTTTGATATTTCTCAAGCACCCACTAAAGTTAATGTTTGTAATGGAGATGGGGAAATGGGGACAGTGTAACACATTTTTACCTGTCATCCTATGTTTGCTAAGTAAGTTTTGCAAGAGCAATAAAAGAGGGATATTTAGAACAGAAGAGGGGAAAAGATAAAGACTATCAATTGTCATCCTGTAAGGAACTTCTACTGTTGCGGTGAAATTGAATTGCAATTGCCTTTCCCAATGCCAGCATTACCATACCCTGCAAACTTCCTTACCCTGTTGCCAGAAGATCCTTACAGGATGACAAAACGGTAACTAACGCTCTCCGTAACATCGTCCTCGTCTTTTTGACGAGGATGAAACGGACATCGCGTTTCCAGACGCATGTAAGCTTGTTGTGGTCAGACCGCTCAATCTGTTCGAGTGAAAAAGTTGCGCTTTTAGAGTAATGGAACTGCGGGCAGCGGTCCGACCGCTATGGCGGTGCTGCATTGGAGAGATGTGTTTGGTTTCTTGGTATCAGCACCGTTAAAGCGGTCGGACGGCTGGTTGATGCAACAATAGCGATACTCTCTATTTTACACCCCATCCCACCTTAAGCCGTCAGACCGCAGGGATATAACTCACGCTCGCCTTGTAGCACACCATCTCCCCCGCCGTAATGGTGCAATTGGTTTTGACAAAATCGGTTTCTTGCAAAACGATGTCGCATTTTATCTGCAATGTCGCCTGTTGCACGGGGTTTACCACTCCCAGAAATTTAATTGATTTGGCCTCGGCAATAACCAATTTCTGGCCCAATGCGTGCTCCAATACTTCCTTGGCCATCGTCATCAAGCAAACGCCCGGCACTACCGGGTTGCCCGGAAAGTGGCCTTGCAGTATGGAATGGTCTTTATTCAGCTTCACCGTAGCCGAAAGAGTATCGTTTTCTTGGTTGATGGACTGGATAACATAGAAATCATTCAGCAGCATAGCCGGGGGCTTTTATCAGGTTCATTTCGATATGTACCGGCATGCCAAAGTGTTCCAGTACCAAGGTTTTAGGCACCTTGGCCACATAATTTTTCAGGTCGATATGCACCGATGGGCGGTTGCCCTTGTAGCCGTCAATGGTTATCACCTCATCCCTGCGGATGGCGTACACCGTTTTATAAGGCTTGCCACTGTAGGTAAACACCGCCGTGGTGTCGGTTTTGTGCATGGTGGGGGTGGTATGCTGTATGCCCAGCAACATCTTCATATCGGCTTCCAACATGGCCAGTATGCGTTTGCGCTTCATTTGCTCGATGCAATCGTTCAGTTTAAACTTGCCGTCAGTAATCTCGAAATCCAATATTTTGGCACCGAACTCGGTGGTCATGGCCACCTTGTAATCGTTGTTGCCCTTGGGTTTTATCATCATCAAGCCGCTCAGGTAGTGGCCGTAGAGGTTTATCTTGCTTTTGTAGAGGTAAGAGGCCGTAGTATCCTCAAAAACCGCGATTTCGGCAAAGGCCAGTACCAACGGCAAATCGCCCTGGCTTGCCTTGCGGGAGCAACCACATAGCAGCGTAATGCCCAGCAGACTACTTAACAATAAACAGCGCATCGCTCAGGGGCTTGTTGATGGTTTTGTTGGAATATTCGATGTAGGTGTAGTCGTCCGATGTTTCGGTCAGTTTCAGTTTTACCACCGTCATGTCCTTCTTGTCGAAATACACGTCGATGGATTTCATGTAGTTCTTCATCTCGCCCTTGATGGGTATCATCTTCACAAAGAAGTACTTTTCGTTCTCGAAATAGGTGGACTTGAAATCGCCCTTGGTAAACAAATCGCCCTTAACGATGCCCACCATCATATCGTTGATGCCTTGGAACATTTTATTGCTCTTCGCATCGAAATGGCTCGTTTTGTCGTCGTCTTTCAGGTAAATATCGTTGCCGTTGATTACCACGATGTAGCTGTACGGTTTTTTATACTCCCAGCGTATTTTGCGCTCTTTTTTAAAGCTGAAATGGCCCGTGGTGGTAATGTCCTCGGCCATAAAGCTGAGGTGCTTCTTTTGGGTAAAATCACAATCGATGGTGCTGGTGTTAGCCGAGGCTTCCTTCAACTTGTTCTTGAAGGCCACAGTATCTTTCACGGCTTTCATGTCCACATCTTGCCCAAAAACCGATAGGCTGGTTATGGCAAACGTCAAGAAAAGCAGCAGTTTATTCATACGGCGGTACGTTGATGAGTTCGTTTAGCGGCACCACTTGGTAGCCTTGGGCATTGCAATATTGCAAAAACTCCTTCAATACAGATACCGTGCCAGCTTGTGTATCGTGGAAAAGCACAATATCGCCGGGCTTTACTTGTCCGATAACACGTTGGAGCAGCTTTTCGGGATTTTTAATAACCGTATCCAGAGAACGCAGGCTCCAGCCCACGGGCACCATACCGCTTCGCTTTACCGCTTGTGCCACGTTGGGATTGGTAACGCCGTACGGCGGGCGAAAATAGCGGGGCGTTTGCCCCGTAAGCTGCGCCACGAGTTGGTTGCACCGCGCCAGTTCTTGCTGCATGGCTTCGGCACCTTTTAAGTCGAAGAAAAAGCCGTGCTCAAAGGTATGGTTGCCGATAATATGCCCCTCGGCCGCTATCTGCCGCACCAGTTCGGGATGCTGCTGGATATGCTTGCCGATATTGAAAAAAGTGGCCTTTACGCCCTGCTCGCGCAATACTTGCAAAATGGCGGGCGTAACCTCGAGGTGCGGGCCGTCGTCGAACGTGATGGCGATTTGGTTGTTACGTCCTTCGCCCTTGCAAATGACCCGCAGATGCATACCCGAATCGATGGCGTGGGAGCCGTACACCACCGTCGGCAGAAAGACCAGCGTAGGTATCAGCAGCAGCCAGAACGTCCACCCACAGCCCCAGCACACGGCTGCCAACAGCAACATACTGGCCAAATAGGCCAACTGTATATAGGGTACGGGCTCATTTGGAAAGCAGGATAAAAGCATGCCCATCGGCATTGGAGCGATTGTATAACAAAATGGTTTTTAAGGAGTTGGGGAAATTACCTTCCAACAAAACATTATCAGGCATACTGTTTTCTTTAAGCCACTGTGCTGCCAGCAGCGTGCCTACCGCGCTGGCGGTGTGGTACTCTCCGCAAAGGTGTTTATAGTAGCCATAGGCGGCTTGGGGCAATACCCCTTGCAACGCGGCTTGGTACTGCCGCTCAAACTCTTGTTGATTATTGGCACCCGTCAGTATCAAATCTACTTCCGTTCCTTGCAAAAACGTTGTCAGTGCCTCAACGGCATTGGGGTTATGGCACACGGAAACCTTTTCTATTCGGGCAAAATCGCTCGCCCCCGCCTCGTCGCCCAACACCAGAAACACGGCCCCTTCCCCACCTTTGGGGGCATGGGGATTTTCCATGCCTTGTATGCAACCCAAGCGTTGCAACAGTTTGGTGGAAACATCGGTAAGTTCGTCGATGCCGCCTACCAGCACGTTTTGCGCATCTTCGGCCAATAGCAGCATGCCGTCCATCAGCGCACTCTCAAAAGAGAAGGCCCGGTGGGCATAGGTCATGTTGTAGCAGTTGTGGTTGTCCAGCAGCGCTATCTGCCCGCCGATGGTGTTGTGGGTGCTTTTGATAAACGCCGTGGGCGATGGCAGCGTTTCGTTGCCCGTGGTAATGTCACGCAAGAACTCCTGCGTATCCTCTATGCAGCCCAGCCCCGTGCCCG
>CAYYZT010000270.1:0-4988 GCA_964476015.1 uncultured Chitinophaga sp. | reverse complement strand
TGGCCTGCTTGAGCGGCAGGCGGCTATACGGCACCACAATGTGTACGCCCTTGGTAAGGTGCAACCGCTTGCCTTTGAGCGATTTGTCGCTATGGCGCAGCTCGTCCACCCACGGCCCGGCGGCGTTCACTATTTTGTGAGCCTTTATCTCGAACGCAGTACCCGTTATTGTATCCTCCACCAACGCCCCGACGGCTTTTTTGTTGTCGTACACAAAACGTTGGGCCTTTACGTAGTTCAGGATAACTGCCCCCTTGCTGCGGGCGGTTTTCATTACCTCAATGGTAAGGCGGGCATCGTCGGTACGGTATTCTTTGTACAGGCCGCCGCCCAGCACAATGTCCTTGCGTAGCAACGGTTCCTGCGCAAATGTTTGGGGTTTGTCCAGCATCACGCGGCGTTCGCTGCGTTTCACGCCCGCCAACACATCGTACACATACAGGCCCACGGAGGTCGATTTTTTGCCCAGCGAGCCTTTTTCCACTATGGGCAGCAGCATGTTTTCCGGGTGTACCACATGCGGCGCGTTGCGCCAGATAATATCTCGCTCGCGGCCCACTTCTCTTACCAGGGCAATCTCAAATTGCTTTAGGTAGCGCAGCCCGCCGTGTATCAGTTTGGTGGAGCGGCTGCTGGTGCCCGAGGCGAAATCCAGTTTCTCCACCAAGGCCACGCTCATGCCCCGCGCCACGGCATCCAAGGCTATGCCAGCCCCGGTAATGCCGCCGCCTATTACCAAAAGGTCAAACGTGTTTTGTTGCAGTTCTTGTAGCGTGTTTTCCCTTTCAAGGGACGATAGACGTGGATGGGCCATGCGAGGAGAAGGATAATCCCCACAAAGGTAGGGATTATCAAGAGTTAAGACCGCAAAAAATAGCTGTCGCTACCGTTACTTTTTTGTTTCCATGTACTCCTGCTGCTGCTTGAGTACTTCTGCCAAGCCCGTTAGTTTTACAAACTCGCCGCGATAACCGTAAGGGTCGTGGCCGAGGCTTTCGCTGGCTAGGGATTTTACCATTGCGAAACTGGCATCGCCTTTATGGGGCGAATCGCGCAGCAACATGCCGAAACCAGCTACGGCACTGGCAAACTTTAAGTTAGGGCTAAGGGTGGAAGTGATATTGTTGCCGTGCAGCGTGTGGGTAATGAGTTTGCTTTGATCGCCATCGGGGGCTTTGTAACGGAATTTGATGGTAAGCATCTCGTCATTATGGCTGGCATCGGTTTTTACCTGCTTTTGGTATTTCAGCTCGTCAATGCCCGGCACGGCCTCGGCAGAGCCAGCAGGAATGATTTCGTACAAAGCCGTAACGGTATGCCCCGAGCCTATTTCACCCGCATCAATGGTGTCGTTGTTAAAATCCTCGTCTTTCAGCAATCGGCTTTCGTAGCCAATCAAGCGGTAAGCCTTTACTTGTTGGGGGTTGAATTCTACCTGTATCTTCACGTCTTTGGCTATGGTAAAGAGCGTGCTGCGCATTTCGTGCACGAATATTTTCTGTGCCTCGGCCATATTGTCCAAGTAGTAATATTCGCCATTGCCTTTACCGGCCAGCATGTTCATGCGGCCATCCATCAAGTTACCGTGGCCCACGCCCAGTATGGAAAGGAACACGCCGTTTTTGCGCTCTTGCTCTATCAAGTCCTGCAAGGCCCCGTCGCTGCTGATGCCCACGTTGAAGTCGCCGTCGGTGGCCAGTATCACGCGGTTGTTGCCGCCCTCTATAAAGTGCTCCCGTGCCATTTTATAGGCCAGTTTAATGCCCGCGCCGCCCGCGGTGGAGCCGCCTGCGGTAAGCTTATCCAAAGAGGCGATGATTTCTTTTTTGTTGGCCCCCGAAGTGGGCGGCAGGGCCAGCCCTTCGGCACTGGCATATACCACTATGGTAACGTAATCCTGCTCGCCCAGCTCGTTTACCAAAAGCTTAAGGCCCGATTTTACCAGCCCCAGCTTGCTTGCATCCTCCATAGATCCGGACACATCCACCAAAAATACAAGGTTCGATGCCTTGGTTTCCTCAATCGGTATCTCCTTGCCTTTGATGCCCACCATTACCAATTGGTGTTTCTTGTTCCAAGGGCAGGGGCTACCTTCCAGCGTAATGGAGAATGGGTGCTCGCCGGTGGGCTGCGGGTAGTCGTATCCGAAGTAATTGACCAGTTCTTCCACGCGCACCGCATCGGCGGGCGGCAACTGCCCACGCATGATAAAGCTGCGCATGTTGCTGTAAGAAGCTTTATCCACGTCCACCGCAAAGGTGGATAGCGGTATGCGGGCGGCATCCTTAAACCCGTTTTCGTCGATGGGGTGGTAGTTGTCCGTCTGGAACGGCTCCTGCAAAGCCGGGGGAGCATGGTTGATATAGGTTGCATCCGTAGGATAGCTTTCGCGGTTGTTATAATTGCCGCAGGCAGCAAACAGGGCAGCCATGCCGATGAGAAACAGATACTTTTTCATGGTTAGTGGTTTTGATATGGAGAAAGAACGCACCCTGTTTACCAGAAAATATATCGGTAACAGATAGTAACAAATTTTAACATTTAAGCAGAGGCAACGTATGGCCTACTTGCTCCGTGTTTTCCGTGGTTAAAAGAAATGCCTTACATTTGAACGTATGGCAAACGAGAACCTTTCTGCCGGCGAGGCAGGCAAAACGTATACCGACAAGGCCCCGAAACCCGTAGGTGCTTATCCGCACAGCCGCAGGGTGGGCAACCTGCTGTTTCTTTCGGGCATAGGGCCGCGCAAGCCGGGTACCAACGAAATACCGGGCCTAAAGCTTGACGGGCAGGGAAACATAGTGGAATACGATATCGTGGCCGAATGCCATTCCGTGTTTCAAAACGTGCGCACGGTGCTGGAAGAAAGCGGCAGCAAATGGGAGAACTTGGTAGACGTAACGGTATTTCTCACCAACATGAAGGCCGACTTTAAGAAATACAACGAGGTTTACGCCGAATATTTCAAGGATGCGCAGCCCTGCCGCACCACGGTAGAGATAAAAAGCCTGCCCACGCCCATCGCCATCGAGCTAAAGTGCATCGCCGTTATTGATTGAGCGCATCTTCGGTATGTTTGCGGCCCCAATCGCGTTTCTCTTCCTCGCCCCATAGTTCGGGAAAGAAAACCACCCTGCGCGCCCGTGCGGGTAGGTATTGCTGCCAGTTTGTGCCGCCGCTGGCCTTGATGTCGGCAGGTTTTTTCATCAGGTATCGCACGGCCGATTTATAGTGCATGCTGGGCCATTCCACGTTGGCGGCATGGTCGAACGCCCGCATCTCGGCTATTATCTCCGGGTTCTTTTGGTCGGCTTCGGGCAGCTCGTGGTAGCGTTGCAGCACGTTGCGGTCTCGGTATTGCTCCAACAAACGCTTAAACTCCGCCGCATACTTCTGCTCGAACTGCCTAAGCGTAAGCGTTTGCTTGCCCGAAGCCAGTTCGGTGGCACCCTTTTTCCAGTATAGGTTGTCATACAATTCGTCGGGCGTGGCATTGGCCAGCGTTTCACGCGTATCGAACGCAGCCAGGTTGCGGGTTTCGGTAGCGGCAATCTCAATCATGCGGTACTGTGCGCTCTGGAAACCGCTGGCGGGCAGCAAGGCCATGCGGAAGTTGAGGAACTGGTCTTTGTCCATACCCTCCACCATAATCTCGAAAGAGCTTATCAAAGCCTTGTAGTAGCTGTTTACACGCTTTAGCTGTATGCGGAATTTTTCGCCGGTGAGGTCCTTGTCAAAAGCAACCTGTTCCAAAGCGTGGCGAACGAGTTTCATGTACAGCTCGCTCACTTGGTGGTACATAATGAATATCTTCTCGTCGGGGAACGGCGTGCGGGGCGTCTGCAAATTGAGCAGCACGTCGAGGTGTATATAGTCCCAATAGGTAAGGTAATCGGCATAGAGCAGCCCATCGATGTACGAGAGCATGTCTTGGCCCATTACGGCATATTTTTCCTGAAGCTTTTTCAGCCGTTCTTCCAGTTCCGGTGTAATATCCATAGGAACTAAGTTAGGCAAAAAGCCAGTAAGCTTAGTGCGGAAATGACAAATATCAATTAGGCTTTTTTGAGTGCCTGTATGCGGCGCAGCCTATCGCGTGCTGCCTGTTTGCGCTTGCCCAGCTGGTAGAGTATCTGTAGCAGCAAAAAAACGGCCAAGAAATAGCCCAAGCAAGCTAGGGTATAGCCGATGCTCCAATTGCTCTCGTAATGCGGGAAGATGAAGAACACGATAACTACCGATGCCAGCGAAATGCCGCCCAGCACCACAGCCACCCATTGGTCTGTAAGGCCCAGATAGGCCAAATGGTGGGTAATATGGTCTTTACCGCCCACAAACGGCGATTGCCTGCGCGATAGGCGCCTGATAACCACCGTGGCCGTGTCGCAAAGCGGGATGATGAACAACAGAAGCGGGATAACAAACTGCCTCAAATCGAACATGCCGATAAACGGCGTGCGGATGCTCCAAAAGAAAAGGATGCTGATGGCTGCCAGAAAAACGCCCAAAAACTGGCTGCCCGTATCGCCCATATACATGCGCGAGGGGTGCCAATTGAAGAACAGGAACCCGATTAACGCGCCCATAACACCCAGCATGATTACGATGTACACGCTGTTTACCTGGCCGCTTAACAAGGTAAGCACCATAGCGCCCGACAATATGGTAATGGAAACGCTGGTGGTGATGGCATCCATGTTGTCCAGCATGTTTATGGAGTTCATCAAACCGATAATCCACAGCACGGTAAACACGTAGTTAAACTCCGCACTTTCCGTTACGGGAATGATGTAACTGGTAAGGATGAGCAAGTTGGCACACGTAAATTGGCCTATGAACTTGATGAGCGGGTTGGTATTGTAGGCATCGTCGGCCAGCCCAATCAGAAAGCCGAGGCTGCTGGCGGCCATTAGCCCGATGAGTTGTTTGTTGAAATAGCCAGCCTCTTCCGAACCTCCCACTACCCCCAATACCGAGAGGGATACCAA
>CAYYZT010000269.1:0-4992 GCA_964476015.1 uncultured Chitinophaga sp. | reverse complement strand
CTTGTTTTTACATCCGGAGGCCATTAGTAAAGTGGCCAGGCATAGGGTGATAGTGAAACGCATCATAACGGTGTTTTGAGATGTTTTGAGACAAATTTTGCGGCATTTTTATCATAAAACCGCCCGATTTTACGCTAAAATAACCAATTGTGTCATTTGGTGAGATAAAAACCGGTGTCAGATTCTATGTTCACCTTATCAGTGCCATTTTCTTCCATAAGATTCACCCGATAAATGCTAAAAAAAACTGCTTCGTCAGTTTCCTTCTCCCAAATACGAAAAACGGGCAACTCCTTCTTGTCGTTCCCAATTGTTGTGCCACTACTAAAGCCGCCCGGTTGGCTACTCCTCCCCGTCCGTGTTTCGGAATCAATGCCCATGATGATGTGCCAATCGTAAGTGCCCACGGGCAGGTGAGCCATAGTATATTTGTCGCCCCCTCTTATGTATTGGCTGCGAGCCAGCACATAATGCTCGTTAAACAGTATAAGTAGGGCATCTTTTTTCGATTGGTTGTTAATCACCACCTGCCCCCACCCTTCTTGGTTTATGGGGGTATTAGAAGCCATATCCCCTGTTTTGGGCCTATCCCCCCCTCGAAAAAGATAAACCCGCTCGTTTTCCGTACCCGACTTACGATAGCCGTATACAGCCATATTATATATTATCATGGCTGGGAAAATCATTGCCAAGCACAGCATCACAATTGAGTAATACTTGCCCATCCAGCTACGGTTTTCCCAAGAGGGCTTCACATACTGCCCCACCACTTTGAGATCTACAGTGCCCGACACGTACTCAATACTGCCCATGTAGCCCGAAGCCGGCCCAAGGCGGAAAGTACCCTCTTCCAAAGCCCTTAGCACAAAATGGGTTTGGGTAATAACGCTGCCTTGGTAGGGCATTTCGTGCTCCACGCTCTGCAATACCTCAAAGTGCTCCAGCCCGCGCAGCTTGAAGCTCTGGATGCGCCTAGGGCAACGAAACAACACCGTAAAAGGCTCCCCCACCTTCACTTGCGTGGCGCTTGCGTGCATGCTAATGAGGTGGCTGGTGTAGCGGGTGGGCGCGCTGATGTAGTACTCCGCCACCTCTTGGTTCAACGCCAGTTGGCGATCGTACTCTTGCCGCAGTGCGGGGTGCGAAAGCACCTCATAGGCTCTTTGAATGCGGGTAAACACTACCACGGCATCGGCGAGCTCGCTGCGGTCGGGGTGGTACTGCAACACCATTTTACGGTAAGCGGCCTTGATGGCCAACTCCGTAGCGGTCTCATCTATACCCAGTACCTGATAGTAATTGCCGTGGCCCTGTTGCCCCATTCCATACCCAGTTTGTAATGCCCTATCTCACCAAACGCATGGCGGGGCGTGCTAGTATAAAGTAAATAAAAACCTTTATAAATAAGGAAAGGTTTAGGAAAATAATGAGTGCCGTAACGGATATAAGGGCAATGGCAAAGCCATGCGCTAAAATCACCCAACTTTGTTCTATATTGGCGCAAGAACCCACGTTATGGAAACAAGTATCAGATGGCAACAGCGGTTTTCCAATTTCATGAAGGCATTGGAGAAACTTAAAATGGCCGTGGAGTATATTCAAAATGATATTTTGAAAGGTGATAAAGATTTGGATAATCATCAATTTGGCAATGTACTGGATGAAATGCTCAAAGAAGGACTTATCCAACGCTTTGAGTACACCCATGAACTGGCGTGGAACGTAATGAAGGATTATGCCATCGACCAAGGTAACACCACGATAGGCGGGAGCAAGGATGCCACACGCGAAGCTTTCCAGATGCACCTGATTAGCAACGGCGAAGTATGGATGGAAATGATTAAAAGCCGCAACGAAACGTCTCACACCTACAACGAGGTCACCGCCAACAAGATATATTCCAAAATCATCAACGAATACTATCCGCAGTTTATCGCTTTCCAGCAAACCATGGAGACGAAACGCAACAACCAGCAAAAGAAACTATGGTGATACTGGAAAATACCGGATTGAGAGATAGCGACATCAGACGGATACAAGACACATTTGCTAAGTTTGAGCAAATAGAGCAGGCCATACTGTATGGCTCAAGGGCTTTGGGTACATACAGGCCCGCTTCGGATATTGATTTGACCCTGGTCGGAAAAAACTTGGACCTAGCTGCGTTACAAGCAATCGATTCGGAACTGGATGATTTGTACTTGCCATATAAATTCGATATTTCCGTACTGGCCGAAATCGAAAATCCTGATTTGATTAACCACATCGAACGTTTTGGAAAGGTATTTTACAGCAAAAATGATAGAAATCCCATTCTTTGAATTAATAGTGGCTTAAGGTCATCCTATCGCCAATACTTCATCAGTTCTTCCCCTATCATGGCATAGCCTTGGTCGGTGTAGTGTACTTCGTCGGGCAACAGGGTGGCCGGGTTGTCGGTTTCGGCATAAATCCTATCCACCATGGCGGCATGTAGGTGAAAAAAGGCCACGTTTTCTTGCCTTGCCACCTCGGCAGCCTTGGCACAAAAATCCAGCAGTTGTTTATTCTTTCGGTTGTAAAGCGGCGTGGGCGACATTACCAATACGGGTATTTGCCGTTGCTTCAAGGTCTGTATCATTTGCGCCAAATGCGCACCGTAGTTTACCAATCCTTTTTCTTGGTACAAATCGTTGATGCCGAATTTGATGGCAACCAAATCGGGCCGATAGGGCAATACCAAGGTATCCAAGCCTGCTGAGGCCATTTCGGCGGTCCAGCCGCCATGACCCTCGTTTACTACACGGATGTTGGCATTGCCGTATTCCTGCCTTAACAACTGCTGAAACGTGGCAGGGTACGTGGTGCCCGCACCGTGGGTGATACTGTTGCCATAGCACACCACCGTAATGCTATCGCCATTGGCCATACGGGCGTAAACGCTATCCAAACCTATGTAGGTATTGTGCAGGGTGATGGTATCCATGTTCACGGGAGGTTTGCAGCAGCCCCATGCAAAACATAGTGCCAGTAAGAGGATGTTTTTCATGGCCAGAGCGGTTTTATTCCTGCTCTAGCGTACAAATATAGGTCTGCCCGAGCGAATCCGCTTCATTCAACAGTACTGCCGATTCAGCACAAAGACTGCGAGCCTCTTGCCTATCCATGTCGCTGTAGGTGTAAGTATGTGTTATCTCGTTATTATTATTGAAACAAACACAGGTATGGTTTTTCTTGTCGCAAGATGCCAATGCGAATACAACGACGGCTCCCGCACATATCATCAACACTTTCATATCCGTGATTTTAGGGGGTGAACAAGGACCATTCTCCCAAAACCTAGGCAAAGCCTGTGCCAATAAAGGCATTTACGTTATAGTCCGTTCAACTCATCGGCCACTTGTAAAGCATCTCCATACTCATAAAAATCGAGGTGGATAAACGTGGGCCAGCGCCCGCTGAAACCATGGCACTCGTTGATACGGCCCATCAGTTTAGGATAGGTATTGATAACCCTGGCCGAATCGGGCTGCGGGGTAAATTTGGTAATAAAGTGGTTGAAAAGATACAAGCCCCCGTTCGGGTCGCCACGATACCAGTTGCAATCAAAGTCGCTCAGTTGCTGCGCATCGTAGTCATGGTCCACCATAAACGACCAACTGTGATGGAAGCCCGGCACATCGTTGTTATTGTTCCTGTCGGTAAACAGCACCACCCGTTTGCCGCTGGCTATCATCTGGCGCAGGGTGGGCCAAGCCGTGCCCAAAGTTTGTTGGTGAAAGTAGGCATTGAGGCCCACATCCGTAAACACGGCGTTCATTTGCGCCACGCTGGCACTGCCTTCTATATGCAGGGTAAGTATATCGTCGGGGTTATCCTCCAAAAAATCCTTCACTTCTTGCAGCACGCTTCTAAAACGAACGCAACCGAGGCCAGGGAAACCGTGGTACACATAAACATCTGCCGGGCCGCACGAAGTATCGCTGGTATAATAAGTCTTGAAATTGAGTGCCCGCACCCCATCTTGTAGCTGCTTGCTCACGGTTTGGCCTTGGTTGGCCGCCAAGGGCGAAAATATGGGCGAGTGGGCATGGGAGTTATGGGTCATGATGTACACCAATTCGTCATACCGCTTATCGCAAAGCTCCGCATGGCCGTTGCACTTCAATATTACCGTGTTGGTATCTATCGGCTCATCGGGTATGGTATCGTTCGGCTCTTCTATTTTTTGGTGGGTAATATCGTCTTTCTTGCACGAAACAACGGTACAGCACACAGCGGCCAGCAACAGCCACGGCAATAGGTACTTCATCGGGTTAACATTGGCTTAATATAAAAGTAATGCAATTGTAAATACCCTGCAAGCGAATCCGTTATTTCACCCTTTAGGAGTAATGGCCCGTTCGAGTTACGGGTTGCGGGTTGCGGGTTACGGGTTACGGGTTACGGGTTATGGGTGGTAAGCACAGTTTTGCTAATTTAGTCCTTAGGGAAAATACTTGATACTTGATACTAAAACAACATGGCATCAGCATTTGCACACGCCATAGCGGCGGTGGCGGTAGGCAAAGCCTTTAGCCTGCACAATTCTTGGAAATTTTGGCTATTGGGCATGCTGTGCGCCATAGTGCCCGATTTTGATGCCATCGGGTTTAAGTTGGGCGTGCCATACGAAAGTTTCTGGGGCCACCGTGGGTTTACCCACTCCTTTGTTTTTGCTGCCTTGCTGGCCATTATGGTGGTGGTAGTTTTTTATCGCTCGGTAGCGTTCAATACCAAGCAATGGTGGCTGCTATGGCTATATTTTTTTGTGTGTACCTGCACCCATCCCATTCTGGATGCCATGACCACGGGCGGCCTCGGGGTGGCGTTTTTGGCGCCGTTCGACAACAGCCGCTACTTCTTTCCTTGGCGGCCCATACAAGTTTCGCCCATAGGCATCGCCCAATTCTTCGGCGAAAAAGGGTTGCGCGTTATCAAGAGCGAATTGGTATGGGTGTTTTTGCCGTGTTT
>CAYYZT010000268.1:0-5011 GCA_964476015.1 uncultured Chitinophaga sp. | reverse complement strand
GCGCATAGGCGGTTAGTGTGGTTCAATATGCCCCAGACGGCCAAAACCGCTCGGAGGTTGGATATGATATAAGCAAATATAACGGTTGGCCTAAGATAACAAAATTGGTTGATTGGTTGATTGGTTTATCAGTTGATTGGTTATTGGTTATTGGTGTACGGCTTATCCAATAATTTAGGTATTTTACCGTTAGGTTTAAAAATTGGGCTATATGAGGGTATTGTTGCTTTTGGTTTTGTTGGGGGTTGGGGTGGAATGCTTTGCCTGCGCCGGTGCGGGGCAAACGCGCATACTGCCCATCGGCACGCTGGGCAATGACATGGTGGCCATGCACCTGGATATACATCGTACCGACCACGGCCCCGACCATGTGAAAGGCGAAAAGCCCAAAGAATGGTGGTGGTGGCTGGGGCGGGCAAAGTTGGTATCGTTCAATATGTCGTCGCTCAAAATCAGCAAAATATATGCAAACGACAGCATTGCTTGGCACCACTTGAGATACGGGGAAGAGATAGCCGCCACATTCAACCGGCACCTAAAATTGGCTTCCAAGATAAAAGGATTGCAACTGCTGGCACCAGAGGAAATAAGCATCTGCAACTTCGCCCCGACCTGCAAACAAGCCTATGTAGGCTACTCGCCCGATAGTAGCAAGCTGATTGTAACGGCAACCACAGGCAATGCCCGATTTGAAATGGGCAATGCACTGATGAAAGACAGTACCACCGTTTTGCCCTATTGGACTTATGACGAAAGATATATGGAAAACGCTACCCAGTTTTTTCCATTGGAGAGTATGATGTATTATACTATTGGCTCAACACGGCTTTATACTATTGGCAATCGGAAGTTATTGGTTGTGCATTTGGGGGCTTCTTCTGATGGGCATGTGCCCGATGAACAGGAATTTTTATTAGCGTCTCCTGAATCGATACCCGATTATCCAAAGTTCGACAAACTTGAGAATACTACTTATGACGAGCCAGTGCTGTGGCATGGCTTGGGGTTTGATGTACTGGTTTGGTTAAACTAAAAAGCTAAAATGAAGCTACGGTTATTACTCGCCATAACGCTGTTGGCATTGTTGGCGCAGCAAAGCGCAATTGCCTGCGGTTCGGCCCAACAGGCCCGCATACTGCCATTGGGCCTGGCAGGGAAAGAAGTAATAGCCCTGCACCTTCGTATGGACAGGGGCGATGCGCTTAAGGGCGGCGAAACGGATTGGGACTGGCACGGGCAGGCAATGGTGGTATCTTTCAACATGTCCGATTATACAATTAAAAACCGCTTGCTCTCCCAATCTTTCCGTTGGAGCGAAAAGGCGTTCGAGGCGGAACTGGCGAAAACATACAAGATGGCATTGGATACTGCAAGAAAACTATGCAATCTTCAATTGCTACAGCCCCAAAGCATCACTATTTGCGATTTTGTTCCCGCTTGCAATGGTGTAAAATTATCTTACAAACCGAGCAGCAATAAAATCATGCTCGAAGTAGCGCAGCCCCGTTTCGCAGTTGATGTAAACACTATTACGTTTACGGATAGCGGGACTGTATTATACTATCCGCTTGCGGGGATAGATGGGCCTCTTCGCCCCGATAAAATACTGCCCACCAATCCCGAATCAAGGGAAGTGGATTTAAATACTATGATGCAAATAGGCTCAATACGTAGGTATCAGGTTAATGGAAAAACGCTTCTGCTGGTACATTTTGGCACGGGCGAAAAGCACCGATATGATGATGAGGGAAACCTATTGCCACGAGAACCTGAATTTACGCCCACCTACCCCAAATTCGACAACATCAACCATTGCTCTTACCTCGAACCCGTACTTTATCACGGCACGGGCGTGGATGTGGCCTTTTGGATAAACTAAAGCCTATGAATTACCTCCAACTAGCATTGGCAGCCATTATCTTTTGTGGCATTTGGCAGTGCGCGCCCGCACCACGGGAAACTTCTTCCGTCCAAGCGACCGATACGGATACACTGGTGCCAATCATGGGACACCGCTTTGTTATCACGGGCGATTTTGACGGCGACGGCCAGTTGGATACCCTTACGGAACGCTACACCAGCCAAGGCCTAGAAACCAACAAGTTTTACGAGGGCATCGGGTACGATTCGCTAGTAGCCCTTGCGGTGCAAAAGGAAAAACAATGTTACCTACAAGCCAGCGGAAAAATCGACTCGCTATTTGTTTCCGATGAGGCGCAACTGTTTGGCCTTGCCTACCTCAAAAACGAAGGGGACTTGGATGGCGACGGTGCGGATGAAATAGGGTATGTGGTGGATTGGGCGGATTGGAGCAATATGAACACTTACTACATATACAGTTACAAAAACAATGCTTGGGACATGCTAGAGCACTTCGATATTTGGGACTGGCAACTGCCTTGGTATGACACGTCAATAAAAGCAGATACCTTTCAGGGTCTCATTACCAAAATTGCAAATAAGCGGATTCGAATACAAACGCCGAGGAAAGGTGAGCTTTCAACGGATACTTTAGACTTGAAATGATAGATTGGGATACTTGGCTCGCAGCCTTTCCACAGCTTCCTTATGCGAAATGGTACCGTTCAATTTAATAGAATCCAAACCTTCCTGTACGGCCTGTACTTCCTCATTGGTAGGTTCGAACACGGCTTGCTGCGAGTGCTTTAATAGTAACTGCAAGTATAGCTCCAATAGGTTTTCGTCATCCACATGGTCTATCAGCTCATGTAGTTGCTCTCTGGTCTGTGCTATCTTGGTCTGTCCCATACTTTAAATATAGCCAATGTCGGCGTTTAGTTCAAACTTACCATTTTATTGACTCCGAAAAAAACATCGTCCGTGGTCTGTGGTCTGCTCTTTACTCCTACACATTTTCTACTTCCTACTTACTACTTCCTGCTTACTACTCCTTATCTTTGCGTTCCTGTAAAATACACAACCCATGTTTGAGAATCTGTCGGATAGGCTGGAAGGCGCGTTTAAGGTACTGAAAGGCCAGCATAAGATTACGGATGTAAACATCTCCTCATCGCTGAAAGAGATACGCCGCGCCCTAGTGGATGCGGACGTGAACTATAAAATTGCCAAGGAATTTACCGACAAGGTGAAAGACCAGGCCATGGGCCAATCGGTAATTACGGCCGTGCAGCCGGGCCAGTTGATGGTGAAGATTGTGAGCGACGAGCTTACGGCCTTGATGGGCGGCACCGCTGCCGACTTCAACGCCGAGGGCAAACCGGCCGTTATATTGATGGCGGGCTTGCAGGGTTCGGGTAAAACCACCCACTCCGGCAAACTGGCCCTGTACCTAAAGAGCAAAAAAGGCAAAAACCCGCTACTGGTGGCTGCCGACGTGTACCGCCCCGCGGCCATTAACCAGCTTAAAGTGCTGGGCGAGCAACTGGGCGTGGAGGTATATACCGAAGAGGGCAACAAAAACCCGGTGCAGATTGCCCAAAACGCCGTGGCCCATGCCAAAAGCACCGGCAAAGACGTGGTGATTGTGGATACCGCGGGCCGCCTTGCAGTGGACGAGGACATGATGGCCGAGATTGCCAACATCAAAAAGGCCATCAACCCGAACGAGATTTTGTTTGTGGTGGACAGCATGACGGGCCAAGATGCCGTGAACACGGCCAAAGCCTTTAACGACCGCCTGAACTTTGACGGGGTTATCCTCACCAAGCTCGACGGCGATACGCGCGGCGGTGCGGCCCTCACCATCCGCTACACGGTAGAAAAACCCATCAAGTTTGTAGGTACGGGCGAGAAGATGGATGCCCTCGAGGTGTTCCACCCCGACAGGATGGCGCAGCGTATCCTCGGCATGGGCGACATTATCTCCTTCGTGGAACGCGCCCAAGAACAATACGATGCCGAACAGGCCGCCAAGCTACAGGCCAAAATAAGCAAGAACACGTTCGATTTCAACGACTTCCTTACCCAGCTCAACCAAATCCGCAAGATGGGCAACATCAAGGATTTGCTGGGCATGATACCGGGCATGGGCAAAGCCTTGAAAGAAGTGGACATAGACGACAACGCATTCAAAAAAATCGAGGCCATCATCCTTTCCATGACCCCCGAGGAGCGCGCCAACCCCGACCTGCTGAACGGCAAACGCCGCGAACGCCTGGCCAAGGGCAGCGGCAACACCATACAGGAGGTAAACCAGTTCCTCAAACAATTCGAGGAAATGAAGAAGATGATGCGCAACTTCACCAAAATGAGTACCGGCGGCGGCATGAAAGCCATGCCGAGGAGGTAAGTTGGTCCATGGTCCATAGTCGATGGTCCATGGTTAAAAATACTATGCTGCCTTAAGCGTCCTCGCTTAAGGCACAACACGCAACCCGTCTTGCTTCAGGCTAGGCTGGCCCATGCCCCCTCTTTTAGCCGAGCAAACGAGCGTGGGCAAAAGGAGGGGCTGGGGGTGGTTATTCTGCCGCTCCCCAGGCACTCTTCTCCAGAGCCTGCCTAAACCCCTCAGGGTCTTTTAGGCTGATAGCTATTTTCTTGGTGCCTTTTTTCATTGCCACCGTGGCACCGTGTTTGCCATCCAATATATAGGCGGTAGTATTGTCGAACGATAGCCGATAGCCCCAGCCCCCGTAATCGCCCAGCGGGTGGATGGCGTGTACCTTTATGGACTTTACTTCTTCGAAAGGGATGTGCCGCACCTTGAAAAAAGGCCATAAACGGATGGTAAGCGCATCGTGGCCCACTTCTATACGCAGCCTAAGCAGGTAGAGAAACAAAAGGAGTGGCCCGAACACTACCGACGTGGTAAACGGCGGCCAAAAGCCCTCGTACCAAATAAGCATGGGCAGTACCCCGGCGGCCCAGCCCCCAATCAAGAATATATAGAGTATGGGTTTGCGCAAATATTGGGTTTCTTGAAACAGCATGTGTTTAAGATAACAAAAAAGGGTGAAAACACAGTGTCTCCCCGACTTAAAAACCTTTGTGTCATTCTGTAAGGACCTTCTGGCACCGATACGATGAATAC
>CAYYZT010000267.1:2458-5014 GCA_964476015.1 uncultured Chitinophaga sp. | reverse complement strand
CACTATATTGTTGGATGGCCTTGGCAACGAGGTGGGTCTCTTGGTTTTTTCCGGTTGCGTGCGCCGGGTTTCCTCGCGCTGTATTAGCCAATCCATGTACACCGTATTCTTAAGTTTTGGCGCGGAAGACTTTATGGGCATTTCTTCCAAGCTAGCAATGTGGAAACGGTATTTGCCCTTTTCTTTAAACAACTGAGCACTTTTACCCGTGCGGGGTGCCACATCGTGCTCCAAGATAGATGAGGCATAGTTGGAATTGGCATACGTAACACCCACCAGTTTGTACACCGGGTTCACCACCACCGAATCGATGCCGTTATCGGTTTGCTGGCGGAGTGTCTGCAAATCCCATTTGGGGTTGGTAATAACGGAATCGGGAAAGAAAACCACCGTATCGTTTCGCAGGAAAATATTATCCAGATGCCCAACAAAACGGTTGGAAATGCCGTTTTTGTCGCTTAAGAAGGTATAAAGACTATCGTTATACTGCATCGGCTGGCGTTCATCGGCATACTCGGTATAAGTTATGCGGCCCAGCACTTTGCTTTGTACATCCAACGGCAAAAAGAACAAATCGAAATTGTGGCTTAACAGCGTGGTATCCAACGCCTCCGTTTTCAAAGTATCGTTTACCCGGTTGCTGCTAAATATAATGCCCGTGCGGCCACTTACTTCTATGTAGCTCGGGTTTAAATCGTCGTAATGGTCGTCCGTAAGCTGGGTGGTGGTGGTATTGGGCAGATTGTACAGGTAAATGTCTGACTGGCCCCGGTTTACCGCCGACATTACCAATACCTGTGGGTTATTGGTAAACTGGAAGTCGTGTATTTGCTGGAACTTGGTGATGTTGCGTTTTTCCTTTTTGCCCGTCTCGCTGTCGAACAAAATCATTTTCAGCTTGTCGCGTCGTTCGTAAATGATGCAAAGCGTTTTGTTATCGGGCGACCAAGCCAGCAAAGGATTGTTTAGGTCAGTAACCAGCGTTACCGTTTTAATGCCGCCCTTCATCACGCGTTTGGCGTTTTTGCCCGCCAACTCCTGTACGTGTACTCGATATTTGCCCTGTATATTGGTTACAAACGCCACGCGGTTGCCATCCTTGCTCAGTTTTAGCTGGTAGGTTTCCCGTTTGGGCCAAGTTTTTTTGCGCTGCACCATTTCGCTTGCGGTAAGTGTTTGCCGCTGCTCTGCTGCTGCCGTAAAGCGGGTGTACATGGCATCGTACCACTCTTTGTACACCGCATCTACCGAACCACCCAAAACGAACAAAAAGCCGCTCTCCAAACTGCGGTTAATGCGCGTGAGATAGATAAGGTTGGGCACCGCACTGGGGCCATATTTTTCTTCCACATAGTGCCAAAGAGCATGACCGACAAAACGTTGGTCTTCCGGCTTCAGTTTGCTCATCTTTTTCAGCCTACCCGAAACTATGCCCTCCCGCAGTTTTTCGTCCATGGCCGTGCTCCAATCCTGGCCAACGTACGAGGCCAAACCATGCGTAAACCAATCGGGTAGCGAAAGCATCACGGCATTTTGCAGCACCTCTTGAAAGTTGGTGCCGAAAATCATATGCTGTATCATTATTTGTGCAATGCCTCGGCGTATCTGCATTTCCAGATGCTGGTGGTTCCCATCAAAATATACGAACAGCTTGTTGGCGATAATCTTGGTGAACCCTCCGGGATTATTTATTTCCACCCCGATGCCGATATTGGTTTGGTTGAGGTCGGAAAGGTCGTTGTACACCAATATTTCAATGGTACTGTTGATGCGAAATTCCATTTTCCGCTCTATCTCTTCCAACGTTTTTTCGGCATAGATGATGGTGTACTTGCCAACATCTTGCCCGCCGAGATAGAAATAGGTGGTAAAGTGCTTCGAATCAAAAAAAGACCACTCGAAGTTTTTGTATTGCACCCGGTTTTGGCCGAAAGTGGCCGTGGTACCCTGGGCATGGGCATTTTGGCCGGGGGCAAATATTAGGCAGGCCCACAGCAATAAAGCCGTGGCTCCGCACCAGAAAGGGTTATCGGTTAATCGGTTAATCAGTATGTGCGCTTTTTCTATTAACACTTGCCTCAACAGTATTCCTTTTGACACCTCGATTACAATTTCGTTTGCTAAATTGCACAGATTATCCTTCTTCAACCGATAAACCGATTAACGGATATACCGATCAACAATCCACCAAACTAAAGATATACACAATAACGAAATAAACCCGCATTTTATGGCACTGGAGCTGGCAAGTTTTACTTTTAATCCTTTTCAAGAAAACACTTACGTGTTGCACGACAAAAGCCGCGAGTGTGTTATAATAGATCCGGGCTGTTTTGGGCCCGAAGAGGAGGACGAGCTACGTGGTTTTATAGAACGCAAAGAATTAAGGCCCACCAAGCTTATCCTTACCCATGCGCATATAGACCACGTGATGGGCTGCCGCTTTGTAAAAAACACTTGGAACGTGCCCGTATATATGCACCAAGCCGAAATACCCGTGCTGGAAAGCACCAACCGGGTAGGGCAAATGTATGGCATACCCGTAACCACCCCACC
>CAYYZT010000267.1:0-2448 GCA_964476015.1 uncultured Chitinophaga sp. | reverse complement strand
ACCACCAGCAGATGTTTTTCTGGATGCGGGCGATACGTTCTCCATCGGCGAGCACGAGTTTAAGGTACTGTTCACACCCGGGCATTCGCCGGGCAGTATTTCGTTTTACTATGCGGCGCAGCAATTGCTCATTAGCGGCGACGTGCTTTTTAACGGTAGTATCGGCCGGACCGACCTGCCCGGCGGCGATTTCGCTACGTTGGAAAACAGCATCCGCACCCAGCTATATACGCTGCCCGACGAAACCCGCGTATACAGTGGCCATGGCCCGCATACCACCATCGGTAGGGAGAAACGGGGCAATCCATTTGTGAGAATTTAGTATCAAGTAGTGAGTATCAAGTATCAAGACTGCTGCATTTCAATGTGCCAATTTTCAATACCTACTGATTGCGTTTATTTGAAAGGCGTTAGAAAAAACTTGTTGTTTTATTGTAAAATAATGCGATGCTTGGTTGAAGAACGACATCATTAGAATTCTACTTCAACTCCAACGCCACCACATTCTCCACATGGTACGTTTGCGGGAACATATCCACGGGCTGTATGGCCGTGATGCGGTATTTCTGCCCGAGGCCCAATAAATCCGTGGCTTGGGTAACGGGGTTGCAGCTTACGTAAACAATGCGCGGTATCTCCGCTTCCAGCAGCGCATCCACTACTTTGGGGTGCATGCCCGCACGGGGCGGGTCGGTAATCAACAAATCGGGTTTGGGCATGTTTTTGAAGTAGTCTTTTTTGATGACATCCTTCATGTCGGCCGCTATAAAATGTACGTTGGTAATGTTGTTGCGGCGGGCATTGTCCCAAGCATCCTCAATGGCTTCGGGTACCAATTCTATGCCCGTTACGTGCTTTACCTTGTTCGCAATATAAAGGGCGATGCTGCCAGTGCCCGTATATAGGTCATACACCGTTTCGTGCGGCTTCAATTGGGCCATTTCGGCGGCCACGTCGTACAATTTAACGGCCTGCGCATGGTTGGTTTGGAAAAACGACAGCGGCCCTACGCGGAAAGCCACCTCGCCCAACCGTTCGTTTATATAAGGCTGCCCTTTGTAGTGCACCAGTTCCTTCCCGAAAATGCTGTCGTTTACGGTCTCGTTGATAACATAGAACAAACTCTTCGCCTGCGGGAAATTTGCCTCGATAAAATCCAGCACTTTTTTGGCGTTTGCGGCATCCGGTTCGCCGATCATCAAAATCACCATCCACTGGCCAAGGCTGCTATTGCGCACCACCAGTTGGCGCAGGTAGCCGGTTTTGTTCCGCTGGTCGTGAAATACGATGCCCTGTTCCTCGGCAAACTGCTTTACCGCCAAGCGGAGCGTGTTGCCCGGCTCTTCCATCAGGTAGCATTCGTCCAAGTGCAGGATTTTATCGAACGCGCCACTGGGGTGCTGGCCGATACCGTTTAAGCCTTCCGTTACCAGTCCACCGGCCAGTTCTTCTTTGGTAAGCCAACGGCGGCTGGTGAAGCCGTAATCCATTTTGTTGCGGTAGTAGAACAGCTTGTCGCTAGCGATAATGGGCCTGAACTCCGGAAGTCCCAGATGCTCCAGTTGCTTGAACGACTTTTGTACGAACTGCGTTTTGTAGCGCAATTGGCTCTCGTAGCCCACATTTTGCCACTTGCAGCCGCCACACACGCCAAAATGCTTGCAGGTAGGCGTTACCCGCTCTTCGCTAAGTTTGTGAAACGCGGTGGGCCTTGCCAGCAACTCGCCTTTGGCCTTGCGGTATATGTTCACATCCACCACCTCGCCGGGCAGGGCATACTCCACCAGCACCGTTTTACCGTTGTGTTTGGTCCACCCACGGCCATGGATGTCCATGCCTTGGATTGTCAATCCCTCAATTTCCCTAATAGGCTCTGCCATGAGGCAAAAATAGTTATTAGTTACGGGTTGCGAGTTACGGGTTGTGGTTTTAAGAGAATAATAACAAATAATCACATTTTTAAACTGTCCAACTCGTAACCCGTAACCCGCAACTAAGTTTCGGGGAGTTTAGGTAAATTGCAGACATGATGACCACCCGCCTTGCCCCCACCCCCAGCGGCTACCTGCACCAAGGCAATGCCTTCAATTTTTTGCTGAACTGGCTACT
The DNA here is from genome assembly GCA_964476015.1 of uncultured Chitinophaga sp. GTDB lineage: Bacteria > Bacteroidota > Bacteroidia > Chitinophagales > CAIOSU01 > CAIOSU01. Next base: position 339 of record CAYYZT010000267.1, on the reverse strand, counting down.
GGCCCGTAAGCAAGGGGGGAAAGTGTTGCTGCGTATCGACGATTTGGATGCGCCGCGGGCAAGGCCGGAATATGTGCAGGATGTGTTCGAAACGCTAGATTGGTTGGGCATCGATTGGGACCTTGGCCCCCACGGCCCCGACGATATGGCCCAATGGAGCCAAGACGTGCGCACGCCACTGTATGAAGAAGCGTTGGGGCGGCTTAAAAACCAAGGCCATCTGTTCGCTTGCGAGTGCTCCCGTAAAGATTTGGCGGGTACCGCGGGTGCTTACAACGATAGCTGCCTTTCAAAAGATTTGCCCTTGGGTATGCCCGACACCCCGTGGCGGGGACGGGT
>CAYYZT010000266.1:0-5041 GCA_964476015.1 uncultured Chitinophaga sp. | reverse complement strand
CACCTCGCTGTTCAACCCCGTGGAAAGCCCGTCGTTCCTCATATCGGAGGCGGTGCGGGGCGACGGGGCCATCCTTCGCCTGCGCAACGGCGAGGAGTTTATGCACCAGTACGACCCGCGCGGCTCCCTTGCCCCGCGCGACATCGTGGCCCGGGCTATCGACAACGAGATGAAGAAACACGGCGTGGATTACCTTTACCTCGATTGCCGCCACATGGATAAACAGGCATTTATCAACCACTTCCCGAACATTTACGAAAAGTGCGCCAGCATCGGCATACACATCGAGAAGGACATGATACCCGTGGTGCCCGCCGCCCACTACAGTTGCGGCGGCATTGTTACCGACCTGCACGGCCGCAGCTCTATAAACCATCTATACGCTTGCGGCGAGTGCGCCGCCACGGGCCTGCACGGTGCCAACCGCCTGGCCAGCAACTCGCTGCTGGAGGCGTTGGTATATGCCCACCGCATTTACGAGGATGCCGCCGATAGGGTAGGAGGCATCGATTTTGAGGAGCGCATACCCGATTGGGACGCCGCCGGCACCACCGAACCGCAAGAACTGGTACTCATCAGCCAGAGCCGCAAGGAGTTGCAGGAAATCATGAGCAACTACGTGGGCATCGTGCGCAGCGACGTGCGCTTGGAGCGCGCGCTCATCCGCCTACGGTTGCTGTACGAAGAAACCGAGGCCCTGTACGACCGCACCATCCTCAGCCCCCAGTTGTGCGAACTGCGCAACATGATTACCATCGGCTACCTTATCACCAAAAGCTCCGCCATCCGCAAAGAAAGCCGCGGCCTGCACTACACCACCGACTACCCCGAAAAGAAAGCCTGGGCAGAGGATACGGTGCTGTAGATGTGAGATATGAAATGAGAGATGTGAAACAAGAACAATTTGAATTGAGCGAGCGTTAGGTGTCATACTGAGCGGAGCCGAAGTATGTGCGCTGGCAAAAGCCCGAGGTTAGCGATAAAGTATGGGCAAGGCAGCTTTTTTGCGAGGGAGTGCGGTGCGCGGGCGGTGAATTTGTGGTTTGAGGATGAACAATCGTTCTCCAGAACGCGGAAACAAACACAATTCGCTGTTATCCTACAGGATAACATATTATTGAGCCATTGAAAACGCAACGGATTGATACTTTTAAACGAACTATTCCCTATCTTATACTTTTGGTAAGTAATGTTGAATAAAGCAAAGATTGAAGTGAGCGTTGACGAACCTAATAGGTTAGTTATTATTTTGCCTCGCCAAGCAAACCTTTTTATTTTGGTAGGTACAGGTATATGGGTATCTGGATGGCTGTTTATGATAAGCATCTGGATTTTTAATTTGAGCCAGCACCCCAACAGAATAGATACAGGTATTATATTGATAACACTCACCCTAATAATTATCGGGCTTATAGCGTTGAGAATTTTCTTGTGGCACTTAAGGGGTTACGAGCAAATTGAATTGAATGTGGAGGGATTAATTGTTCAAAAAAAGGGTACTATATTTCCAAGGTCAACTACATATGAGAGGGCGGAATTAACTCCATTTCACGAAGCCAAGGAACAGTTATCGCCTTGGTTTATGAGAAAGTATGGATTTACCGGCGGGGAAATCGCATTTCAATATTACGGAAACCGGATACTTTTCGGCCAGACCCTTACAACTACCGAGACCGAACAACTAATAACCCTATTAAATAACAAGTTGAATATTCTTCCAAATCAATCTATTTGATAGCGAACCGTCGTTTCCCTATACACCGTAACTTTGCCCATCAATCCCCATCCCATGCAAAACACCCGCGTTTACAAAATGTCCTTCGCCAGCGTGTACCCGCATTATATTGCGAAGGCGGAGAAAAAGGGGCGTACCAAGGCAGAACTGGATGCCGTTATCTTTTGGCTGACGGGATATGACGAGCAAGCTTTGCAGCGGATATTGGACGACAAAACCGATTTCGAGACCTTCTTCGCCCAAGCGCAACTGAACCCTAACGTTTCCAAAATAACGGGTGTAATATGCGGCTACCGCGTGGAGGACATTGAAGACCCACTGATGCAGCAAATACGCTACTTGGATAAGCTGGTGGACGAACTGGCCAAAGGGAAGGCAATGGAGAAGATTTTGCGAAGCTAATATTACGCTTTCGCCTCCGAACGATGCCGAACACCCGCCGCGACCTAGCCCACCGATACGGTTGCCACGGCCCCAGACACGCCCAAACTGGATATCGCGGTATTGATAGCGAACTGGAAAAGGACGGCGAAAAAGAATATTCCTCACTGCAAGCCGAGGGTGCCGAGCTGCTGCAAGAAGCCAACGAATATTTGGATTTGCTGAAAAAGAGCTAAGGAGAAGAATATATAGTAAGCTATCTTTTCCTGCCATAGCAGTATTTATTGTTGCCAAATCCTATACCACCGGTTGGATAGTAAAACCGAATGCTATCGGGAGTAATAAAAGTTAAATGAGCAACATACCTACCACTGTTTCGGGTATATTGGGTGCCATTACTGCCACTGGACAAAACATATGCCGCCCCGTTTAACAGAATGGTATCGTAGTTGCCAAATTTGGAAACCTCTAAAACTTCATTGGTAAATATCGTATCATAATAGGTACTGTCATTTTCCGGATAAGGTGGGCCCCAGTTGTTGGCATAACAGTAAGTCTCATACGTCCCCACTATCATATCCTGCATATTATTGATTTTTTGTTCTTTGCTGCAACTTGGTAAAACAAAAAAGCATAGGAGCAAAAGACGAATCTGGTTTTTCATGACAGGTATTTAGCTAAAGATGTTTTTACATATCAGATGGTTGTTTCTTGCAAACGAGATAATAAGGCGGTATTTGATACTACTGAAATACCCCTTAATCAATAGCCTCCTTTTCCGCCCATTACACGCAAGCAACATGGTTTTGGAACTGGGCATCAAAAAACTCTCAAAAACGCGCCAGCGTTCATTTATAGAGGTCGGTTTTTGTGTGGTTTAGTAGACGATTTTAGTAATCCTCCAGTCCGCAGTCGGTACTAGGTAAATGTATTTCGATAGTAACGTGTTCGATGTGTTTTTCGTGCAACAGCTCTTTTATCTCTTTCCGAAGATTTTCGCGTTCCATCACGTCGCGGCTTTCGGTTACCGCGTGCAGGGTGGCCACGGTGTACTCACCATCAAGGGTCCAAATGTGCAGGTCGTGTATTTCTTTTACCAAGGGCAATTGTTCCAATTCGGCTTTCAGCCCGTCCATATCCAAATGCTGCGGCTTGCCTTGGAGAAACACCCGAAAGCTATCGGATAGGTTGCGGTACACGTTGAAGAGGATAAACAGTGTAATGCCCACCGATAAGAGGGGATCGATAAACTGCCAGCCAAAAAAATAAATAAGCCCCCCGCCAATAAGTACGGCCACCCAGCCAAGCACGTCTTCCAGCAGGTGCAGGCTCACCACCCGCTCGTTGATGCTGGTGCCCTTTTTAAGCCGCAACATGGCCGCCCCGTTGAACACGATGCCCACTACGGCAAGTATCATCATGCCTTTCGGCTCGGCCTCGGCGCCGCCATGCCACAGGCGCGGTATGGCGGCGCTAAGGATAAAGATGCTGCCCACTACCAGTACTATGGAATTGACCACCGCCCCCAGCAACGAAAACCGTTTGTACCCAAACGTGTACACCGCATCGCGCCCTTGGCTGCTCTTGTGCTGGAAATACCATGACAGGCCCAAGCTGAGGCTGTCCCCAAAATCGTGGAGGGCATCGCTCAGGATGGCAATGCTGTTGGTAAGCAGGCCGCCCACAATCTCGATAATGGTGAACGCCAAGTTAATAGCAAAGGCAATTTTGATATTGCCAGTGCTATGCTGGTGGTTGTGCCCGTGATGGTGGTTGTGGCCCATGGCCCAAAGTTAGGCGGCAGGACAACGCAACGCTATTGCAAGAAAATAAGAAGGACTAGTTTTTAGCCGCATCGCCCTGCTTGGGCTTTACGATAAAGTCATCGTACCGGCGCAATATTTTGCCGAAAACGAAGTGCTGCACTAGGCCAAAGTCCTTACCGTTGTTGAACAGGGCGTAGTAGTGGTCCGGGTCGAAGGGAACGGCGTTGCCCTGTGCATCGAACTGGGTTTTGGTGCGGCGGTTGGTGCGCATGCGGTACATAATCAACTGTTCCTTTTCGCCGTCTTTATTGGTAACGGTTATGGTGGCAAACTTGGGCCCGTTGATAATACTATCCTTATAGATAAACTCGTTTTCCACGGCTTCGGCATTCAGGTTGTCGAAGGAGTCGAGGTATTTGTGGATGCCGGCTATAAACAACTGGTCTTTGCCGATGGTGGCGTTGCTCTCGGGCTGCTTTACGGTATAGTTGTCCTTGCCTTCGGCGGTAACAACAAACGATGCCCCGGCCACGTCGTGGTAAATGGTGCTCACCTCTTTGATGTTGTCCAGTTTGTAGTTGAAAACGTTCAGGTCGCGCCAGTCGCTTATGTTTAGCAAAAAGCGGGTCTGCAAGTCGCCGATAAAGCCCGGGATATGCACCAAATAAGGCTCCTTGGCCGATTTGCCGTCAAGCTGCATCAGCATATAGTTGGCCGTTTGTGCTTGGTTGGGCTTTCCTACAAAATACACCTTGAACGGCTTTTTGCGGTTGTTTTCGTATAGCTCCACCTTTAGGCCCTGCGTGGCCAGTTCCTTTACGGCATTTTCGCGGGCGGCGGTAGGCACGGGCGAAAAGATGATGAAGCTTTTAAGCGTGCTCAACAGAAAATCGACCTTAGCGGGCATGGCCTTAAAGGTGTCGTTCACCATCCAATGGTCCTTCTTTTTGTCGAGCTTGATGGTTCGGCCATCTTTGGCGGCGATAAAGATGCGGGTAATGTCCTCGATGCCCGGCGTTACGAAATTTTGGTCGGCCACGGGGCTGTTCTTGCTGCTATCGTGCCATATCACGTAGCCTAAAACCCCTGCCAACACTACCGCTATTATTATGTAAATCAAGTTCTTTTTCATCAGTTTCGGGCATATTTGCGTTTGCGA
>CAYYZT010000265.1:0-5042 GCA_964476015.1 uncultured Chitinophaga sp. | reverse complement strand
GGTAGCATTACCGTTACCCCCGGTGGCGGTTCGGGCAGTGGCTACTCATACAACTGGAGCGGCCCCGGCGGCCCGTATGCCAATGCGGCTACCATCAACAGTCTGGCTGCTGGCAACTATAGCGTAACGGTAACCGACGGTGCCGGCTGTACAGCCACCCCGGCCACCATTACCCTAACACAACCTGCCGCAGCATTGAGCCTGAGCACCAGTGTTACCAACACAAGCTGCAACGGCGGCAACAACGGAGCCATCGACCTTACCGTAACCGGAGGCACTGCGCCATACACTTACTCTTGGACTACTGGCTCATCTCAACAAGACGTTAACACCCTTACCAGCGGTAGCTATGCGGTAACTGTTACCGATAACAGGGGTTGCCTAGCCAATACCAGTGCCACGGTAAACCAACCTACCGCCGTGGGCGTAACCAGTGTGAACATTACCAACGTAAACTGCCGTAACACTACTACCGGGCAAGTTTCGTTCAGTGGCACAGGTGGCACACCGGGCTATACATACTCCATCAATGGCACCAACTACTTCGCTTCGGGCACGTTTACGGGCCTGGCTGCGGGTTCGTACACGTTATACGCCAGAGATGCGAACAACTGCGTAGGCACATCCGGCATTGTTATCACGCAACCAGCCGCCGTGCTTTCGGTTACCGTGGCAGGCACCACCCCGGCCAGTTGTTTTGGCGGCAGCAATGCCTCTATTGATGTTACACCAAACGGTGGAACGGCTACTTACTCTTACAACTGGACGGGTAGCGGCGGACCTTACAGCACGCAAGATCTTAGCGGCATTACCGCTGGCACCTACAACCTTACCATTACTGACAATAATGGTTGTACCACTACCACGGCCGTTACCGTAGGCCAAGCCACACAATTGTCGGCCACGGCAAACGTAACCAATGTTACCGTGTGCCAAGGCTTCAGCAACGGCTCCGTTACCTTCACCGGTTCGGGCGGCACGGGCAATTACCAGTTCTCTATAGATGGCGGCAACACCTACCAAACCAGTAACACGTTTAGCGGCTTAACTGCTGGCACGTACAATCCGTGGATTAGGGAAGCCAGCATAGCCAACTGCGCCGTACAATTGAGCCTGGTAACCATTACCCAGCCAGCCAGCTTGGCCGCTCCTACCCTACCGGGCGGAAACAGCTACAGCTCGTGCGGATTGGTGGTGATAAACGTAACCCCGGCACCTGGCTCAAACAGCGTAGTGCTGTATGACGGGGTACCCGGCAGCGGCGGCACACCGGTGGATACCAATACATCGTTCGTGTTCAACACGTTGCCATCGGGCACCTATACCTACTATGTTACTTCATACAACAGCTCTACCCAATGCCAAGGCACCAGTACTGCCTCGTTTAGCATAGTGGTTACCAACCCGGTGCTTATCGCGGGCACGGCCAACGGCGTAACGTGCTATGGAGCCAACAACGGATCCATAAACATTACCCCTAGCGGCGGCACGCCTCCGTACAGCTATAGCTGGACCAACGGCTCCACCTCACAAAACCTGTCGGGTTTGAGCGGTGGTTTCTATACCGTGGCCGTAACCGACCAAAACGGCTGTTTCAACATTCGCACGTTCAACGTGGTAGAACATGCACCGCTAACGGCCAGCATATCTACCAATACCATTTCGGGCTTTAGCATCAAGTGCCACGGCGAAACCGCCGATAACGTTCACGTAGTTACAACCGGCGGTGCTGGCGGCAACACCTATACTTGGAGCGATGGCGGCACTGCCGCAGTAAGAAGCGACCTTACAGCAGGCACCTACTCCGTAACGGTACAGGATGCAAACGGTTGCCAAAAAACAGCCAGCGTTAGCCTAAACGAACCACCTGCTTTTAGTGCTACCGTTGCACAATCGTTCCAGTGCGGCGGAGGCGGATATACTTCTGCCACGCTCAACGCAATTCCATCGGGCGGCATACCTCCGTATGCCTATCGGTTGGATACTACCGGTTCGTTCCAAGGGACGTCTTCTTTCTCTGGCTTGGCCGATGGTTCCGACCATATAATAGAAGTACAAGATGCCAACGGCTGCGTAACGACATTGACCATTACCGTCAACTTCCCCGCGCCCGGAACTGCCGTGGGAGATTGCGGCTTTGTTTACGTAGCATCGCCTTTGGATGGTGGCGACCCTAACAACGTTGGTACTCCGGATTGCCCCACCACACTGCAAAGCGGCATAATCATCGCTGCAAACACTACCAGAAAGCACATTCGCATGTTGGAAGGCACATACAGCCTTAACCAAACCATAGTGTTGGAAAGTGGTATCATAATAGAGGGTGGCTATGTACAAAACGTGCCGGGTATTTGGACCAAATCATCTACAGCCTCCACCTCTGTGGTATTTGACGGTGCCTATAACAACCCCGCTACCGGAGTGGGTTATTACGCGGGCTTCATATCCAGCGGCAAAACCCAATGGTCTCTCATCGATCTGAATGTTTCGGTACAGCTAAGTGGCGCGGTAGGCAATCAAAATGGCAATGGCCGCTCTGTTTATGGCATTTTGATAAACAACAACTCATCCAACTACACTTTAGTGCGCACTACCTTTACCACAGGTAATGCCAGCCACGGCAGCAACGGTACGGTAGGCAACAATGGCAACGATGGTATTAACGGTGCTGCGGGCAGCGCTGGCCAGTTTATATCCGACAACACGGCTGGCCTTGGTCCGTTCCCGGCATGTTGCGGCGGCGGCGACGGCGGCTCGGGTGCCAACGGTGCCGGTACCAACGGCGGTACCGGCGGCACCGATCCGGGTGCTAACGTTAACGGCAGCACCAGCCAATGTACGCCTAAGGGCAGCGGCGATGCCAACTCCGGCGGCGGCGGCGGCTCTGGCGGCCACGGCGGCCACACCAATGGCACCAACGTTTTTGCGGGCAGAACCTCAGGCTCTGGCGGCAACGGTGGCCGTATTGGAAACACTGGCTGTACTTATAACGCCACGGGCGGAAGTGTTGCAACCGGCTCGGCTGGCTCTGTATGGAATTTTTACGGCAGCCCTACTCCTAGCCCAACAGCTTCCGGCACGAACGGCAACAGCGGTGCCAATGGCGGCAATGCCACCGTTTCGCATACCCCGGGTGCTACCCCATCGAGTGCGCTCTTGGGTGAATACTTTACGCCGGGCGCAGGTGCCTCCGGTGGCAGCGGCTTCGGCGGTGCGGGCGGTTCTGGCGGTGGCGGTACCGGTGCCGTTATAGTTGATGGCCGCGGTGGCACCCCAAGGTTCCTTAACGTGGTGCGCGGCTCTGGCGGCGGCGGCGGCGGCGCGGGCGGCCAAGGTGGCCTAGGCGGTGCTGGCGGCGGCGGCGGCGGCTCAAGCTTTGGCGTGTACGTATCCACTTCATCCAACTCTAGTGCCACGTTCCAAAACGTGGTAGTGAGCAGCGTGGGCAGTGCAGGTATAGGTGGCGATGGAGCCAACGGCGGCAATGGCGGCATAGGCGGCTTTGGCGGCCAAGGCGGCCCCGAAATGTACGATACCGACCTTAACGTGTTGCTCACCAGCCCTGCCGGTAACGGTGGCAACGGCGGCAACGGCGGCAACGGCGGTCGTGGCCAAGATGGCGACGACGGCGTGGCACAGGCTATTTACTTCGGCGGCAATACCCCTCCTGCCCAAGTGCCCGCTACCAACAATGGCGTGGTAACCGTAAACGTGATAAAAGGTTGTACCAACTCGCAAATCGATATAACGAAAACCAGCCCCGACAATTGGAATTTGTTGACGGGTACTACTACCGGCAATTTCGTGAACGATATTACGAGCACTACCTCCAACTACACTACGGCATCCAACTCGGCCAAGATATACTATACCACTTCCGGCCTCAAAGACATCGGCGTAGGCACTACCACCTACAACATGTATTTGATCATTTCTTCTACCCGTGCATTGCCTGTAATATCGGGCACACCATATAGCAATATATGCGAGGGCGGTACCATTAACTTGGCTACCAGCACCGTAGGCGTGGAATATAAGTGGGAAGTGGCCCCGGCCGCAACGCCTGGCACCCCGCTGTACACCTTCAATTCGCAAAACGTGAACAACGTGCTCATACCTGATTCTGGCAACTATCAAATAAAGCTTCAGGTAAGGGAAGAGTGCTGCGGATGGTCGGTACCGGTGTATGCCAACGTGTACTCCGCACCGCTGCCCAACACTATTGCGGCCATCAACGGTGTTGCCAGCTTCTGCGCGGGCACATCCAACGTTACCTATAACGTGGCTCTGGTAAGCAATGCGGGCGCAAACATCAACAGCACCACGGGCTATACTTGGACGGTGCCGAGCGGTGCCACCATCGTATCGGCTGGCGGGGCCAATGGCGTAACCAACGTGGGCGCGGGCACCAACAGCATTACGGTGAACTTCGGTGCCAACGGCGGGCAGATTGCCGTTACCCCATCCAACAGTTGCGGCAACGGGCAGGTTACCACGCTCAACGTGAGCGTACTGCCTACCCCTGTTATCAGTGCCATATCCGGTGCCAACAACATTTGCAACGGCAGCTCGGTAACACTGAACGCACTGGTAAGTGGTGGCACCAACTACACTTATGCATGGTCCAACGGGGCTTCTACCCCTTCCATTACGGTTAGCCCTACTACCAACACTACTTACACGGTAACGGTTACGGAAGGAAGCTGCTCCGATGTGGAAAGCAAGGCCATCACCGTTACTCCTGTTCCTGCGGCGGCGGCGGCGGTTAGCGGCCCATCCACTGTATATTATGGCCAAACGGGCGTAGTCTTTACTACTACCGCGGTAGCCAATGCTACTTCTTACAACTGGATAGTACCGGCAGGTGCTACCGTAACTGCGGGCCAAGGCACGCTGAGCGCCACGGTTAATTTCGGTACGGCTACTTCGGGCAATGTTACCGTGGTGCCTACCAACGGTATCTGTACCGGCACTTCGGCCTCGCGTTTTGTTACCATTTCGGCCGCGCCATTGGTGTGGACGGGCAACGTGGACGACAACTG
>CAYYZT010000264.1:3457-5044 GCA_964476015.1 uncultured Chitinophaga sp. | reverse complement strand
GCCATCCTGTCCAATACCTCGGCAGTACGGGCACTGGATGCCCCTTCGGGCAAGGTAACGGAGATAAACAGACGGCCCTCGTCCTCGTTCGGCACAAAACCAGTAGGCTTCACGGCGAACATGGCCCCGGTGCCCACATAGATGCATATCAATATAATAATGGCCAACGGTGCTTTGCGTATCAAAAATTTTACCCCGTTGGAGTAAGAGTTGGTAGTGCGGTTGAACCAGCCGTTGAACTTATAGAAGAAACGGTTGAGGCCGCGCGACTCTTTGTTGAGGTTCATCGGCTTCAACAATAACGAACACAAAGCCGGGGTAAGCGTAAGGGCCACGAAAGCCGAAAGCAATACCGATACGGCAATGGTGATGGCAAACTGCTGGTACAAACGGCCCACAATGCCGGGGATAAAGCCTACCGGCACAAACACGGCGGCCAATATCAGGGCTATGGCGATAACGGGCTCGGTAATGTCTTTCATCTCCCTACGGGTGGCCGCCTTGGCCGATAGCTTGCCGTGATCAATATAATGCTGCACGGCCTCCACCACCACAATGGCATCATCCACCACGATGCCGATGGCCAGCACGAAACCGAACATGGTGAGCGTGTTGATGGTGAAGCCCAGCGGGATAAAGAAGATAAACGTGCCTATAATAGATACCGGGATAGCCAAGATGGGGATGAGCGTGGCCCGCCAGCTTTGCAGGAAGAAGAATACCACGAGGGTAACCAGTAAAAGGGCTTCCACCAAGGTTTTCAATACTTCCTCAATGGATACGCGCACCACGGTAACGGACTCGAACGACACGTTATAATCCACATCGGGCGGGAAGCTTTTTTTCAGCTCATCCAGCGTGGCCACAATTCCGTCGGCGGTTTCCAACGCGTTGCCGTCGGGCGTTTGGTAAATAAGCAACAGGGCTGCCTGTTTGCCGTTTACCTTTACCGCGCCGCCATAGTTGAATTTGCCCAACTCGATACGGGCAATGTCTTTTAGATATACGATGGAGCCATCCTCGGTATTGGTGCGCACGATTATGTTTTCGTACTGGCTTTCGTTCTCCAGGCGGGCGTTAAGCAACAAGGAGTACTCAAACGCTTGGGTGGATGGTTGTGGCGAGGCACCGATGGCACCGCCGGCCACTTGTATATTTTGTTCGCGGATGGCCGCCGATACGTCTTCGGGTGTCATGCCCAGTTGCGCCAGTTTTTCCGGGTTGAGCCAGATACGCATACTGAAGTCTTCGGCACGGGTGTTCACGTCGCCCACGCCGGGTACACGGAGGATGGCGTTCTTAAGGTAAATGTTGGTGTAGTTGTCTAGAAACTCCGCCCCGTGCGTGCCGTTGGGCGAGAAGATGGCCACGGCCATCAACAAGGTAGGGTTACGCTTGCGCACCGTAATGCCGAGGCGGCGCACGGCTTCGGTCGCCGGTTCGAGGTCTGCCGTGCCGATTCCCAGGATCAGCAGGGCTCGGCCAGGCGCCAGGCGAAAGCGGCTGCCGATCCCGGCCAGGCGATGCAACGCCGCCGAGTCCGTCCGCCCGAACGCCAGGCCCATGCCCAACGCCATCGTTCCGTCG
>CAYYZT010000264.1:2734-3447 GCA_964476015.1 uncultured Chitinophaga sp. | reverse complement strand
CGGCGCACGGCTTCGGGCAAGGTAGGCTCGGCCACGCTCACGCGGTTCTGCACGTCGAGGGCGGCAATGTTGATGTCCGTGCCTATCTCAAAGGTTACGGTGGAGCTCATTCGGCCGTCGCTGGTGCTGGTACTGGTAAGGTAGCTCATGCCCGGCGTACCGTTTATTTGCAGCTCCACTGGGGTGGTCACGGTTTCTTCCACCGTCAAGGCATCGGCACCCGTATAGCTGGCCGACACGTTTACCGTGGGCGGCGAAATGGCCGGGTATTGGCTGATGGGTAGGCTCAAGATGGCCAGCACGCCCACAATGAGGATGATGAGCGATATAACGATAGTCGTGATAGGCCGCCTAATAAATACTTCTGAAATCATTGGTTGTGTTTAAATACTTTAACCCAAAGCCCCACAACGACCCGTCATTGCGAAAGCCTACTTAATCTTCAATAATTGTATTACCCTCCGAAGGTTTGAAGCAACCCCTTAACGATAAGGTGATAGCGTAGGGAGGTTCAAGCCTTCTTTCTCGCTTCTCTCATGGGGTTGCTTCGGGCCAATTAGCTAACCCCATACTATTTCAAAATCATGCTAACCCTCGCAATGACGCTGGTTGTGGGGGCCTCGCAATGACGCGCTTTTATTTCACCACCGTATCCGGCTGCACCACGGTGCCGTTGCGCATGTTCTGTATGCCGCTGGTAACGATGGTAGTGC
>CAYYZT010000264.1:0-2724 GCA_964476015.1 uncultured Chitinophaga sp. | reverse complement strand
AGTGCCCGGCGCAATGCCGTCCCGCAACACAATCTTGTCGCCGATGGTGGTGCCCAAGTGCACCCGCTGCTGCGTTACCTTGTTGCTATCGCCTACCACGTACACATAAAACTCTCCCAACTGCTCCGTAACGGCCATGGACGGGATAACCATTTTGCTGCCCGTATCGGTATTGCGCACCTTTACCACACCACTCATACCGGCGCGCAGGTTGTCTTTGGGGTTATCGAAACGGAGGCGTACCTTGATGGTGCCCGTTAGCGGGTCCACGGCACGGTCTATGGTCTCTATTTTACCAACCGACGGGTACACTTGCCCGCCCGGCAGTTGCAGGGTAAAGGTGGAATCCTTGTCCTTTTGCGGGGTTTCCATCAACATGGAAAAACGGTAGATGTCGCGTTCGTTTACGGCAAAATCCACGGCGATGGGGTTGGTGGAAGAGATGGTATTGATAAGCGTATTGCCCGCTACCACCAACGAACCCAGCTTCACGCTTGAAATGCCGATAGTACCATCGAACGGCGCGGTGATAACCGAGCGGTTAAGATCGGTTTGGGCATTGCTCAAATAAGCCTCCGCTACCAAAATCTGCGATTCGGCGTTGGCGAGGCCCGTTACGGCGTTCTCCACTATTTGGCGGGCAATGGCATCCTTCTCCTGCAAGCGTTGGTAGCGCTCGGCATCGCGCTTGGCCTGTTCCAAGTTGGTTTGGGCCACTTTCAACTGGGCCTGTGCCTGCTTATAGTTGGCCAAATATTTACTGCGGTCTATTTCATACAGTTTTTGGCCCTTTTTCACGGTTTGCCCGTCCTGCACAAAAATGCCGGTAATGCTGCCGCTCACCTCCGCCCGGAGCTGCACCTCGTTCAGTGGCACCACGGTGGCGGGGTAGCTGTCCAGCCCGGTTACATCCTGCTCGTTCACGGTGTACACGTTTACGGGTACGGCCGCTAGGGCGGGCTTCTGTTCCGCCGCCTTGCCGCCGTTGCAAGAAGTGAGGGCAACCGTGCCCACGGCCAATACTAAAATCCCAAAGGAGAGACCCTTCATTTTATTGTTCGTTTATTGATTAGTGTTAATGATTCCTAAACTCTGCAATACATCCAACTTGCTGCTCAGCACGTTGAGTATGGTGTTCAATTGGTTTATCTGCGCCACCCGAAGGTCGTTTTCGGCCACCATCAGGTCCAGATACGCGCGGATGCCCTCGTCATATTGCAGCTTGATGGTAGTGTACACCTCTTCGGAGAGGGCCACGTTGGCCGTGGCCGTCTTGTAATCGTTCAGGTCGCTTTTGTACAACGCCAGCGACTGCTCGTATTGGGTGTTGATGATGTTCTTCGTGTTCTTTATATCCTCGTCCAAACGCTGGTTCACCAACTTTTGCTGCTGTATGTTGTGGAAACGCCGTCCACCTTGGAAAATGGGCAACGCAAGCGATACGCCGATAACGGAGCTGGGGTACATAGCATCGTACAGATGGGCAAACTCATCGCTTTGGAACACATGGTTGCGGTTCGCAAACGCCCATATGGTGGGGAACAGGTTCCATTTTTGTCCGGCCACGGCAATGTTCTGCAACTTCTTCTGCGTTTGCAGTTGCTGCATCTCCACGCGGTTGTTGAAATCCACCAGTTGGGTGGTGTCCAGCATCATTTCCGTTTCCATCGATTGTTTGTCGAACCTTACGGCAAACCCGTCTTTCTGGTCAACGCCCATCAACTGGCGCAGGTAGGCATATTTAAAGTTCAGGCTCTCGGTGGTGCGCTTAATGTCGGCCAAAGTATTGTTGAGGGCGATGGTGGCGCGCTTGTAGTCGGTAGGGTCCACTAAGCCGCCTTCGTACAGGGCTTTGGCATCGTCCAATTGTTTTTGCTGGCGGTCGCGTACTTGGAATAGAATGCTCAACTGCTCTTGGCTGATAAGGATATCGTAATACGCCTTGCTCACCGAAACCACCGTGCTTATTTTCACCTCCTCGGTTATCTGCCCAAAGTATTTGCGCAACGGTTTGGCGTTGCGAGAGGCGAGGTACAACTCGGAAGTAAACAGGTTTTGCCGTGCCTCCACCAAAAAGTTGGAAGTGTTGTACACCCCAATCCTCACGGCGGTGCGCTCGCCAGTAGCTTGGTTGGGGAAGAAGCTCACCGGCAGCTCCAAGTTGCGGTTGTAGTTGGCCGCGCCGTTTATCTGCGGTGCCCAGCCGCTAAGGCTGGCCTTTATCTGGCGGTCGGCAATTTCCTCGTCCAGCATGGCCTGCCGCACGGCGGGCTGGTTTTGCAGGGCTATGGAAATACACTCGCCAAGTGTGTACGTTTTTCCCGTGGTGTCGGGCAGGCCGGTTTGGGCAAAGGCACCGTTGCCAGTTGCCAAAAACAAGGCCAGTAGGGCTATTATGCTATATCGTTTTTTCATTCGTGGTTTCTCGGCACTAAAAAAATCAACACTTGCGGCATATGCTATGCCAATCATTTTTCGGTTTTGCAGGCCCCTGTTTCGTCCAGTTGGCACAAGCGGGTTATTACGTGGCGAAGCACATCCTTGCAAGCGGCCATTTCCTCCAGCGTTACGGCGGCCTCCACCTCTTGGAGCACGTTTTTGAGGGCCGGATAAAAACGCTCCCGTATTTCCTGCCCTTTGGGGGTGATGTAAATAAGGTTGTTGCGCTTGTCGCCCGCGTCGGGCTTGCGGGTTATCCAGCCGTGACCTTCCATGGTTTGCAGC
>CAYYZT010000263.1:0-5045 GCA_964476015.1 uncultured Chitinophaga sp. | reverse complement strand
CATAGCCCAGCACCATCTGCATAAACGAAAAGCCCCCGTTGGTACTGCCCAGGTTGCCCACCGCCCCCGGCACGGAGATAAACGTGATGCCGGACATTGAGGCACCCATCATGCCCAAGGCAATGAGATACCAATGCGACTTTTTATCGCCGATAAAAAAACTCTTGTTATCGCTCTTGCGGCCCGTGTACCACGCCAACAACAACAGCAGGGCAAAGTAGCCGAGTACGAAAGTGAGGATGAGATTGGGCGACAATACCTGTGGCTGTTCCAAAACTGATGGGTTTGGATACAAATTACGACAGTAATTCAGTAATCTAGGTGAGTGCGGCCTATGTGTTGCTCACAAGCTAATCCACGGTGTCCATTTTCCGTGGACTGTGGACCGTCGACCATCGACCAATCATGCCCACTCCAACAGCTTCTTCACCGCCTTTTGTACCCCTTGGTTTATTTCGCCGATGCTGGCTTCCATCATATAGCAGGGCGCGGTTACTATTTTGTTCACCTCATCCACGGCCACATTCTCCATCGTTACCATTTCGGCAACGGCACCGGCCACTTCCATGCCGCCGCTCACGGCTTTGATGTCGTATGGCGATGGTGCCTCGGTGGTGCCCACGGTAAGGCGGCTTTTAATACCCGTCCCCTCCAAAGCCTTGGCAATTACGGTAGGGCCCATGCACAGGGCAGCTATGGGCTTATCGGCATGCAGGGTCTCGTGTATGATGCGGCGCACTTCCGGCTCAATATCCCCTTCGGGGCCGTTAAACGCCCATTTGGTAAGATTTTTGGCCGCCCCAAAACCGCCCGGTATGGCCAACCCGTCAAAATCGGCGGGCGATACGTCTTTCAAATCCCTGATATTGCCGCGGGCTATACGGGCCGCCTCTACCAATACGTTTCGGGTCTCGTTCATTTCCTCGCCGGTAAGGTGGTTCACTACATGGTGTTGGTTTACGTTCGGGGCGATGCAAAACCATTCGGCCCCGGCTTGGTCAATAGCCAGCAACGTAAGCGTGGCCTCATGTATTTCGGCACCATCGTACACGCCACAGCCGGAGAGCAGCACGGCAATCTTTTTCTTCGTAGTCATAGGAATGCAAGGTTTTCTCAGTTTGTCGGTATTTCTAAGATAGGAAATTTTGGTTGCGAGTTGCGAGTTGACATTCAAATACAATTTCACGTTTTAGTCCAATCTAAATTTATATTTTGGCAGTTAAAAATTTACTGTGTAATTTTGTGCTTATCTAGCTATGAAACCATTTTTGCCCATCCTTATTTTAGCAAGTATCCTGTTTCTGTTTGGCTGCGCCGATGAAAAGAGTAATACTTCCAACAAAGACAAGCTATACATTGTAACCACCACTGGCATGATAGCCGATGCCGTGCAGCACGTAGCTGGCGAATATGCCACCGTGGAGGCCCTGATGGGCCCCGGGGTAGACCCGCACCTTTACAAGGCCACGGGCAGCGATTTGAGCAAGCTAAACCAAGCGGATATTATTTTCTACAACGGTTTACATCTGGAAGGGAAAATGACGGAGGTATTGGGCAAGCTTGGCAAAAAGAAACCAGTTATAGGTTTGGGCGACAAATTGCCTGTACAAAACCTTATTAGCCACGGCACGGCATACGACCCGCATATTTGGTTCGATGTGAAAACGTGGTCGGACATACTGCGAATCATTACCCAAATACTTACTGAAGCCGATACCGTGCATGCCACGCAATATCAGGCAAACGCCACTTTGTACCAACAAGAACTATTGGAGCTGGATAGTTGGGTACGGCAGCAAATCAACTCTTTGCCGCAGAACCAGCGCATTTTGGTTACGGCCCACGATGCCTTTGAATATTTCGGCAAGGCTTATGGTATCGAAGTTCGGGGGTTACAAGGTATTTCTACCGTAAGCGAATACGGCCTGAAAGACGTGACCGATGTGGTGGATTTGCTGGTAAGCCGTAAGATTAAGGCCGTATTTGTGGAAAGCTCCGTGAGCGACAAAGCCCTTAAAGCCGTGGTGCAAGGTGCCACCGACAAGGGCCACACCGTAAACATCGGGGGCACGCTGTATTCCGATGCCATGGGCGCGGCCAATAAACCCGAGGGCACTTACGTGGGCATGGTAAAGCATAACGTAACCACCATTGTAAATGCCCTGAAATGATACAGCACGCCGACAACCCGATAATCGAGGTACACGACCTTACCGTGAGCTACGACAAAAAGCCCGTACTCTGGAACGTGGATTTCACCATCCCGTCGGGTGCGTTGGTGGGCATTATCGGGCCAAACGGTGCGGGCAAATCCACCCTCATCAAAGCCGTGATGGGCTTGTTGCCCCTGAGCAGCGGTTATGCCAAGCTATTTGGCGAAAAACTGGACAACGTACGCAAGCGGGTAAGCTATGTGCCCCAGCGCGAAAGCGTGGATTGGGATTTCCCGGCCAGCGTGATGGATATTGCCCTGATGGGCCGATATGGCCAACGGGGTTTGTTTAAACGCATTACCGCCGAAGACCGCTCCATTGCCCGCCAAGCACTGGAACAGGTACATATGCTGGAGTTTGCCAGCAGGCAAATCGGGCAGCTTTCGGGCGGACAGCAACAGCGCGTTTTCCTGGCCCGCGCTTTGGCACAGCAAGCCGACCTCTATTTTATGGATGAACCTTTCGCCGGGGTGGATGCCGCTACCGAAGCGGCCATTATCGACCTCCTAAAAGGATTGAAAGCCCAAGGCAAGACCATCTTGGTAGTACACCACGATTTACAATCGGCACAGGAATATTTTGATTGGATCATCCTGCTCAATACCCGCCTAGTGGCCTCCGGCCCCACCGCAAAGGTGCTCACCCCTACCCTATTGCAAGAAACGTATGGCGGCAAACTTTCCTTATTGGCCCAGGTGGGCGATATAGCGAGTAAAAAGGGCGTGGATACGAGGGAATAATGTAGTTACGGGTTACGCACTTCGACTACGCTCAGTGTGACATGGGTTACGGGTTGTATTACAACCAACGCCTTACCTCTTTTTGATACTGCCGATAGCTGTCGCCGTGCTGGCGCAACAGAAATTCCTCTTCCAACCGCACTTGTATCTGTATCAACAGCCAAGCACTTACCAAGCAAATTGCTGTTAAGGCACTGGGTAATACCAAAAACAATCCGGCGAGGCTTACCAACATACCCAAGAAAATAGGGTTGCGCGATATGCCGAACAGCCTTTCCCGTTTCAGTTCTGTTTTGTTGGCCTCGTCAATACCGATGCGCCACGAGCGGCCCATTTGGTACTGGGCAATGATAATCCAAACCAAGGCAAGGTGCATCAAGCCAAATCCCGCCCAAAAGAATGAGGGCTTGATAAGATACAAAATGGGCACCAGATACCTATAAAAGCTAGGGAAAAATGAAAAGCTAAACACTGCCACGGCAAGCAAGGCGGTAAATACCTTCATTTGGAAACCGATATAATCGTGCGCATTGTCGCTACCGCCAAAAGTAACGGGGTTGATGCCCGTTTGCCTATAGGTGCGCCAACTAGGCAATACAAATGCCATCGCTATATAGGCTACCAAATACAGGGGCAAGTATATCTTCAAAAACACCAAAGGCATGCCACAAGATAAGTAAAGTATCTAAAGACAAAATACTTGATACTTTGTCACCCTAAGCGTAGTCGAAGGGCGATACTTGATACTAAAAATCAACTAAACCGATAGCCTTTGCCCGGATAGTAAGCACTTGCGCCCAATTCCTCCTCTATGCGGAGCAATTGGTTGTACTTGGCCATCCTATCGCTTCGGCTAGCAGAGCCGGTTTTGATTTGGCCGCAGTTAAGGGCCACGGCTAGGTCGGCAATGGTGGTATCTTCCGTTTCGCCGCTGCGGTGGCTCATGATGCTATTGTATTTGTAGCGGGTGGCCAGTTGTACCGCATCTATAGTTTCGGTAAGGCTACCTATTTGGTTCACCTTAACCAAGATGGCGTTGGCGGTTTGCTCGTCGATGCCGCGTTGTAGGCGTTTCACGTTCGTTACAAACAAATCATCGCCCACCAACTGGCATTTATCGCCGATAAGGCCCGTAAGGCTCTTCCAGCCATTCCAATCATCCTCGGCCATGCCGTCCTCAATGGATACAATCGGATATTTCAATACCCATTCCTTCCAATATTCAGCCATTTCGGCACTGCTTAGCTTACGCCCGCTCGATTTTTTGAAGTGATACACATCTTCCTCGGCATTATAGAACTCCGAAGCGGCGGCATCCATAGCGATAAACATATCGTGGCCCGGTTTATACCCCGCCGATTCGATGGCCTTCAACACCGTTTCGATAGCCTCCTCGTTACTGGCAATCTCGGGGGCAAAACCGCCCTCGTCGCCTACGTTGGTAGAGTAGCCTTTAGCCTTCAACACCTTCTTTAAATGGTGGAACACCTCCACGCCCGTGCGCAAAGCCTCGCTAAAGGTATCCATGCCCACCGGCACTATCATAAATTCTTGGAAATCGATTTTGTTATCCGCGTGCGAACCGCCGTTCAAGATGTTCATCAGCGGGATAGGCAGCGTAAAAGCGTTGCTACCGCCTACATAGCGGTACAACGGCAACGAGGCTTCTTGCGCCGCGGCTTTAGCCACGGCCATCGATACGGCCAAAATAGCGTTGGCTCCCAGTTTGGATTTATTGTCCGTGCCGTCCAGCTCAATGATTGTCTTGTCAATCAACCGTTGATCGAACACACTATAACCGTTCAACGCCTCGGCAATGGTAGTGTTTACGTTCTTTACCGCTTTGCCAACGCCCTTGCCCAAATAGAGATTATTATTATCGCGCAATTCCACGGCTTCGTGTACGCCCGTAGATGCACCCGACGGCACTGCGGCACGGCCAAGGTAGCCATTGTCGGTCAATACATCCGCTTCCACGGTAGGGTTACCGCGGCTATCCAAAATTTGGCGGGCTTTTACGTCGATAATGATACTCATTGGTTATTGGTTATTGGTTATTGGTTATTGGTTATTGGTTATTGGTTATTGGTTA
>CAYYZT010000262.1:3397-5062 GCA_964476015.1 uncultured Chitinophaga sp. | reverse complement strand
TCAGCCTCAAGCTGGGGGGGTTGAAGAAAGACATCAACGCCCGCGGGTACGACAATTTCAACTATTACCTGCTCGACAACTACCTCGAATTTCTGGAAGTATTCGTGTACGACGACCCGGAGGTGTTTGAGCGGTTCGAACGATTTCAGCAAATGCGTTTGGAAGCTTTGAAAAAAGGCGACGCCAAATCGCCGTGGCACCAATACGTGCAGGCCGAAATGCACCTGCACCACGCCTTGGCCTCGCTGAAAATGAAGGAGTATTACGGCGGCTTTATGTCGTGCCGCCGGGCGTGGAAACTGTACCAAAACAACCGCCAGCGGTTCCCGCAGTTCGCGCCCAACCTTAAGGGCATTGCCACGCTACAGGCCGTGCTGGGCATCATTCCGGCGCAGTACCAGTGGGGCGTGAGCCTCTTTGGCATGGAGGGAAACCTAAAGCAGGGCATGGAAACGCTGCGCCAGTTGAGCGGCACGCCGTTCGAGTTCCGCACCGAGGCCACGCTCATATATGTGTCGCTGCTGATACACTTGGAGGGCAAATACGACGAGGCCTGGCAAACGATACTGCGCACGGGCTACCCGCTTTCGGGCAACCTGTTTACCTACTACACCGCCGCCAACGCCGCCATCTACGGCAAGCAGAACGATGCCGCGCTGCACATTCTCAAGTCGCGGCCCACGGGGGGCAACTATATCCCGTTCGCGCAAATGGAGTATCTGCACGGGTTGGCATATATCAACAAATTGGACACTGCCTGTCGTGCCCATTTCAATAAATTCCTTGCCCAAACCCGCAACCAAGGGCTGGTGAAATCCGCTTGGCAAAAGCTGGGTTGGAGCTATTTGCTGGAGGGCGACGTGGCACGATACAAGCAGTGCCAGCAACAAGTTTTGGCCAAAGGCACTAACGATAGCGATGCGGACAAACAGGCGCAGAAAGAGGCGGGAAATGCCACCGTGCCCGATGTGCCTTTGCTGAAAGCACGACTGTTGTTCGACGGGGGGTATTTTGAAGAGGCTTTGAAAGTAATAGATGATAAAACCGCCGCCCATTACCCCGCCAAGCCGCAGCAATTGGAACTGGTGTACCGCAAGGGCCGCATTTACGATGCGCTGGGCAGGCAAGCAGAAGCCATTGCCCACTATAAGGAAACCATCAAGCTCGGCGAAAAGGAGCCGCTTTACTTTGCCGCCAACGCCGCCCTCAACCTCGGCCTTATCTTCGAAAAACAGGGCAACAAACCATCCGCAAGGCAATATTATAACCTCTGCCTCAACCTAAAAGACCACGAATACTACACCGGCCTCAGTCAAAAAGCAAAAGCAGGGTTGGAAAGGGTGAAGTAAATTTAAAGCCGGAACGCGGCGATTTTTCCATGGACCATGGACCGTCGACCATCGACCAATTTTCAATACCTTTGCCCCACACATAACATTCTCCCCCATGACCCTCTACACCCGCGAACAGGCACTGCAACTCAAGGAACAGACTTTTGCTTTTCTCAAGGTGGAAGAACACGACCACGTGCTTACCATTGCGCTTAACAGGCCGGAGAAGAAAAACGCCATGAGCCCGCTATTTATGAACGAGATTGTATATGCGCTCAACTATGCGCACTACAATGCGGATGTGTGGGCGGTGGTTTTAAGGGCCGAAGGCAAC
>CAYYZT010000262.1:0-3387 GCA_964476015.1 uncultured Chitinophaga sp. | reverse complement strand
CCATACCACAGCCACCCCACGGTGCCGTGCTGGGCGATGCCTTCAACGGGCTGCACAAGCCATGCATAGCACGGGTACATGGCAACGTGTATGCGGGCGGATTTTTGCTGGTGTGCGGCTGCACCCACGTTATAGCGGCCAGCAATGTGCAGTTTAGCCTACCCGAAGTAAAGCGCGGCATATGGCCCATGCAGGTTATGGCAAGCCTCAAGCCCATTATGCCCGCCCGCAAGTTGCTAGACCTGTGCATGCGTGCCCGCGCCATTGAGGCCAACGAGGCGTTGGAACTGGGCCTAGCCACGCAAGTGGTGCCCGCCGAAAATTTGGACGAGGCCGTGGGTGCCTTGGTTGCCGAACTGAAAACCCTCTCACCCGCCGCCATACGGCTAGGGCTGAAGGCTTGGCAAGAACTGAAAGCCGTGCCCGAAACGGAGCACCATCCGTTCCTCATCAGCCGCTTGCAGGAGATACTGGGCACCCAAGATGCCGCCGAGGGACTGAACGCTTTTATAGAAAAACGCAACCCCGTGTGGACGGGCAAATAACAACCGAAGTATTACCACGTTGATTATACATTAAAACAACCTCAAAAAAAGGGATAAAACATGCTACGAATATCGCTTTGCGCCATCTTATTGTTGTTGTTTGCCGCAAACCTAACGGCAGGCAATACGGATAAACTTGCCGAAAAAGTAGGCAAGGAAGCCTGTAAGTGCGCCACCGACCCATCTATGGCCGGGTACAAGGAAGTCGACCCCGAAGGACACATGAAGAACTGCCTCATCATTGCTTTCCGCAAATACGAAAAGCAGGTAAAGGCCGTAGAGGCGGGCGATAAAATAGCCTACAATAAGTTTACCGTGGCCGTGGCCCTTTATCTTAAACAATGCGGCGCGTTTAACCATGTAATGGATAATAGCAAACCGCGGCCCGGCGGAGTGGACTTCGCCAATATTAAACCACACGGCAACGCGGAGGATTGCGCAGGCTTTAGGGAAGGCGTGTTTACCGTACTGGGCGAAGATACTGCCATAGGCAGCGGGGTGTTTATGGAGCGCAAGGACTCCATACAGTTTGAATACTGGGGCAGCGAGGGCGAACATAGCGAGACCCGTGTAATATGGGACGAAGGCTGCCGCTACCACACATCGCACATAGGCTCCAACAGCGACGAGATGAAGAAAAACTTCACTCCCGGGCAAGGTATAAAAGTGGTGATAATGAACGTGGATGGAGACATTTATAGCCTCGGCGTGCAAAGACCCGACGGCAAGATAGTAGTGGTGCGCTATCGCAAATTGCACGCGCAGCCGTTTAAGTATATTAAACAGTAGGGCAAACCACAGTTGCAAAAGGACATTCCCAACACTGTTTATAACCTTAATTCCCTACCCGCCCGTTAAGCCGTAACTTTGTGCCACAACCCGCAACCCGTAACCCGTAACTCGCAACCCACTATGCAAATCCTCGACGGCAAGGCCCTATCCATCGTAATCAAAGAGCGCATTAAGGAAGAAGTGGCTACCATAACGGCCCAAGGCGGCAAGGTGCCCCACTTGGCGGCCGTGCTGGTGGGCAACGATGGCGGCAGCGAAACCTATGTGGGCCACAAAGTATCGGCTTGCGAGTATGTTGGTTTCCGTTCCACGCTTATCCGCCGGGGTGCCGACATTACGGAAAGCGAGCTGCTGCAAATCGTACAAGACCTCAACCAAAACCAAGATATTGACGGGTTTATAGTGCAGTTGCCCTTGCCCAAGCACATCAACGGCGACAAGGTTCTGCAAGCCGTTGACCCAAAGAAAGACGTGGACGGTTTCCACCCCATCAACGTGGGCCGCATGATGCAGGGGCTGCCCGCCTATCTGCCTGCCACGCCGTTCGGCATTTTGCAGTTGCTGGAGCATTATAGAATAGAAACCACCGGCAAGCACTGTGTGGTTATCGGGCGCAGCAATATAGTGGGTTCGCCCATGAGCGTGCTATTGGCCCGCAACGCCTATCCGGGCAATTGCACGGTTACGCTTTGCCACAGCCGCACGCACAACCTCAAGGAATTTACCATCAACGCCGATATTATAGTGGCGGCCCTCGGCAAGCCCGGCTTTGTAACCGCCGATATGGTAAAAGACGGTGCCGTGGTAATTGACGTGGGCACCACGCGCGTAGACGATGCCACCAAAAAAGCCGGATGGCGGCTGAGCGGCGATGTGGATTATGCCAACGTGGCCCCCAAATGCAGCTACATTACCCCCGTGCCCGGCGGCGTGGGCCCGCTCACCGTTACCTCCCTGCTGATGAATACTTTGAAGGCGGCTAAGGGCGAGGTGTATTGATTTTGTTACGGGTTGCGAGGTACGGGTTGAGGTGATAACAACAGGCTACATCGTCATCCTGTAAGGATCTCCTAGCACCGATGCACGAAAGTAGAATGGCAAAAAGCACTGCCGACTTGGAAGATGCAGCCCTGCTTTTTTTGCTTTAGGGGAGCTCTGCAAGTAGGTCCTTACAGGATGACATAATGGGTAGCATAGCTTGACATATCTATAAACAAAAAAAGGGCGCTTACTAGGTAAGCGCCCCCTTAGTTCACCAGTTACCTCTGCCCGTTTACGGCAACTGATGTCCTGACAATCCGACAAGTTTTGGACTTTCCCGTCCTATCCGTTATGCGGGCCATATATACGCCCGGTGCCAATTCGTTAAGGTGTATTTGTGCGCTCGGCGCGCCGCCAAGGTCTTGTGTCAATACCGTTTCGCCCAGCGTATTATAAAGCGTTACCGTTTCCAATGCTTCCCCCCGTGTGCTGATATAGAGCGTGTTTTGTGCAGGGTTGGGATAAACCTGTGCGTTTAGCGTGGCTATTTCGCCGGTGCTGGTTATCTGTTTTACGGTCAGGGTTAAATCCTCGGTGGTTAAATTAAGCGGTATGCCCGATGCGTTGATCATCAATGTATTGCTAAAACCGATGTTCAAAGGTTTGGTATAATCGTTTTTGCCCGTAATATCGTCCTGCATTACGATGTTTACTTGGCAAATTTCGCCGCTGCCGTTAATGGGCGATTGGGTAGTGCGGGTGATGCCGATATCGATAACGCCCGCCGTGGCAATGTTATATTGCAGGGTAAGCACATCGGTACCATGGGTGGTGAGCCAATTGTTGGGGAAGCTTACCGATACGCTGTCGGCTATTACCAAATCGGGGTCGTAAAATACGCTGAAGGCAATGCCGTAAACATCTTCGGCAAGCTGCTGGCTACTGCCCAAGTGTACCGGAATGGTGATTGTGGACCCCGCCGCCACAGTATCATCGAAAGCGATGAACCGTAGGACGGGGTCCATTACAGAACCACGTAGCTCTTCTTGTTTGTTGTGAGATAGGCCAT
>CAYYZT010000261.1:2777-5074 GCA_964476015.1 uncultured Chitinophaga sp. | reverse complement strand
GGGCAACTGGTAGGCATATCGCCTTTCACTTCAATATTCCAATTTTCGTTGGCCGTGGCACCCGCACTGGTAATGCCAGCCTTACCCAACGAATCGTAAAAAGCGCACCACAGGGGCGCATCGTTGTAAAACAGCTCGTCCACGCCCCAAGAGGAGTTAGTGGCCACTACATAAGCACCTTTGGCACCAGCCGTGGCATCGTACAGCTTGCGGTTTTGCAGAGCATAATCGTAGGCAGCTATTGCTTCCACCTCGTCGCCACCACCGGCAATTATCATCAGCTTTACGTTCCAGTTTACGCCCGTTACGCCGCTGCTGTCCCCGCCTTTAGCACCGATGATTCCCGCTACCGGGCTGCCGTGCCAGCCTCCCAAATCCCATGAATTTTTAGAAAAAATACGGTCGTTGTTGTCAAAGGCATTCCAACCACGGTAATCATCGATAAACCCGTTGCCGTCGTCGTCGATGTTGTTTCGGGGTATCTCGTTGTGGTTGTGCCACCAATTGGGTATCAAATCGGCTATGGTGGTATCCATGCCATCGTCAATAATAGCTACTACAATGGTGTCGCCATTGGGGGTAACACCGCCCGTGGTAATGTACCAAGCCAGTTCCGCACTAATGTCGGCACCGGCAAGCCCACCGTTGCTGCCATCGTTGTGGTATTGCCATTGCTGGCCATAATACCTGTCATTGGGAATAAGTACATTGCTGCGCTTGGTTATAGGGTGGTTGGGCTGGGCTATTGCCACTTCCGCCATTCCATAAACCGCTTTGATAACCGATGCAACCTCGTGGTTGGATGTATAGCCCAAATGCCAAATGTTCATGGTGTACGATACTTTGCGGTTGACCACCAAACCAAACTCGGAAACCAACTCGGGGTATTTGGCTAAAAGCTGGGTAGCATCTATGTTGGACTGTAGGCTTACTAAAACTCCAGGGTTAGGCTGATATTTCAAATATTTGAGCCAAGGCTGGTGCTGGGGGCAATTGGGGTCGTTGCCGGTGGCGCAACATTGCGCTTTGGCAAACAAGGGAAGGATGCTGATAATGCCAATCAGCAACAAACGCATAGGTAGCATAAAAAGGTAGTATTTATAGCAAGTTACAAAGTAAGGGGCAGAAATAAAAGTCAATGTCTGCCAGCGAGCCCTTACCCCACGTCGTCGTTGTCTTGACTGGGGAGAATCTTGATGATTACGGCAAGGATAACCGCGAAAGCCAAAAGGGCTAAAACCAAGTTGAGAATCATGCCCCAAAGTTACGGAAATAAAAACGGGCACGCTTTGGCGTACCCGTTTTTATTTAGCGATGGTTTATGCTCTTACCGGCTAACCACTACGCGATGAACGCTGCTGTAATCGCCAGCCTGTACCTGCACCAAATAGGTGCCTGTGGCATATCCGTTCAAATCGAGCTGCATAGCGTTTCCGCCGCCCACGTTTTCGAACTGTTGCGACAAAATGCGCTGGCCTTGCAAGCTAAACACGGCCACATCCACCTGTTGCCCATCCAAGCCTTCCACGGCGAAATGCAGCAAGCCCGTGGTCGGGTTCGGGTATAGGCCGATTTGTATGTTGGCATCCACCTCGTCAACACCCGTACAAACCCGCACGTTTACGGTGTACCAAGTATAGCTGGTGCAGCCTTCGCTATTGGTGTACTCGTAACTAATCACGTAATCGCCCAAGCCCGCGTTGGAAGGGTTGAAGCTGGTGCCCGTAATGCCCGACCCCAACAAGGTGCCCCCGCTAGGTGCCAATACAATCGGCACTTCTCTATCGTCTTCAATGCAATATTCGGGTGCCAAGCCGTTGATAAGCAAATTGGCAGCTGGCTTAATGCGGGTGTCAGCACTGGTGCTGGTTACACAACCGTTGGCATCGGTGTGGGTGTAAGTGATGAGGTATGGTCCACCGTTGCCAGCCGTATCTGGGGAGAAAACGTTGCCCACCACACCGTTGCCGCTAAACACGCCGCCAAACGGGAAGCCCGAAAGTACCACCAGCGGCTCGTTCACACAATAGGCAGTGTCCAAGTTGTCGATGCTGATAGGCAAAGTATCGTGGATAGTAAGAACAGCGTTAAGGGTAGCATCGCAGCCCGCACCGTCGGTATAATTATAGCTGATGGTAGGGGCATTGGTTGAGGCTGCGGCAGGATTGAAGTAATTGCCGTTAACCCCATCGCCGCTAAATGTGCCGCCGCCGGGCAATGCCTGCAACGCCACGGAATCGCCGTTGATGCAGTATTCGCCCCTCAGGCTCACCCATTGCAATATGGGGTTGCTTACC
>CAYYZT010000261.1:359-2767 GCA_964476015.1 uncultured Chitinophaga sp. | reverse complement strand
CACGTTGTTGCTGCTACAACCATTGGCATCCACCACTGTGTAAGACAAAATATAAGGGCCACCTATACCCGCAATGGCGGGATTAAAGTAATCGGCGTTTACGCCCGGGCCACTAAAGGTGCCGCCCGACGGGGTACCCACCAATTGCACCGAATCGGACTGCGCACAGTACTGCTGCGCCACCGGGTCGAAAGTAACCGTTGGCAAGCCATGTACGGTAATGTTGATGGTATCAACCGCATCGCAGCCGCCTACCACCGCAACACGATATATCAACTGGTGTACACCCACACCCGCAAAATACGGCACAAAGATGCCGTTGCTGATGCCCGGACCGGTAAAGGTGCCACCCGCAGGACTGGCCGTTAATGTAACGGGCAATGCGCTCAAGCAATAAACACTATCCGCCAAGGTAAACTGGGCGTTGGGCGATAGCGGCACGTACACGTTAAACGAAGCGGTATCGGCACAACCAAAGGTGTTGCTCACCTCATAAGTGATGGTGTTGAGGGCATTTACAGTAGCTTGGGAAGGATCAAAAGTAGTGCCCGACACACCCGGTCCGGCAAAGGTTCCACCTACTGGGCTGCCCACCAAGGTAATAGGCAAATCGCCCGAACAAATGGTATCGCGCAAGCCTACAAAGCTGGCTGCAATGCTTTCGTTAACGTTTACTACCGCCGTGTCCGTGGTGATGCAAGTACCATCGGTGCCCGTTACCACATACACCGTAGTATCGCTGGGCGACACGGTAATGGAAGGCGTGGTTTCGCTATTGCTCCAAGCGTAGCTACCCGTGCCCGAAGCCGTAATGGTAACGCTTTGTCCGTCGCAAATAGTAGTATCGGCAATATCCACGCTCACGCCGCTCACCGTTACCTGCTCGATGGCGGTAAAGGTGCAAGAAGCTGGTATAAAGCGTACGCTGCGGCCCGTGGAACTCCAATCGTCCACATTGCGGCCCGGCACCACAAACGCACGGGTACCATCGGCGTTTTCTATGCCTTGGGTTGCCTCAGGGTCTACATCGTCTGCCTGGCAGCCGATGCAGTGCAATTCAATTTCATTGGTTCCCTCGCGCAATACTATCTGGCCTAACACCCTGCTATTGCTAAAGAAATGGTAGGCACTGTATTGTATTACCAAAGAGCGGTTAGGGGCACTTCCGCTAACAAAATATTGGAAACCGGCCAGTTCCAAATCGTCCCACATCAAGGCCACCACATTGTTCGGCGCATCGCCATTAGGCAACAGTTGGCTGGCAAAGGCGGGGTCGGTTTCGGCTACATCGAACGTAAGGAAGCCGTTGGTGCTCACAAGCAATTGGGTATAATCCTGTCCGAAGAAGTTGAACGTAAAACCGATAGGAATTGGGTTGGAAAGCTCCTCGTCGTCGTCGGTAAAGGTGTACGTGGTAGCACTCGGTGGAATAGATTGCACCACATGGGCAAAATTGGTATCGATGCTATATCCCAACAGCGAATCGTAGGCATAGGCAATATCGTGCACGCCCGGCCCGGCAAGGGATGGGTTAAAGGTAGTGCCGCTGATGCCGGGACCGCTGAAAACGCCGCCCACGGGTGAGGCCGTAAGGGTAACGGGATTGTTGTCCGACACGCAATAGTTGCTGGCCAAACCGGTGATGGTAGGCTCAAATTCAATTACGTTGTAGGTAATGGTAGTGCTATTGGCACAACCGGCCGGGCTGGTATAGTTATAGGTAATGGTATGTGTGCCTGCACCCGCTACGGCGGGATTGAACTGGCCGCCGCTCACGCCCGGGCCGCTAAACGTGCCGCCTGCTGGGCTGCCCTGCAAGGCAAAAGCAGGTTCGTCCAAGCAATAGTATTGGTTTACGCTCAGTATGCTTACGACAGGTATCGGGTGAACGGTAACGGTAATGGTATCACGACCCGTGCAGTTCAAACCCCCATCAAAGTAGGAGTAGATAACGTTGTGCGTGCCCACACCGGCCAAAGCAGGGTTAAAGTTGCTTCCTGTAACACCGGGGCCGCTAAAGTTACCGCCGTTCGGGGTGCCCGTAAGCGGGAAGTTGTTGTTTACGCTCTCGCAATAGCTGCCGCCAATGCCCGTAACAGTAACCACAGGCGATGTGTTTACCGTTACTACCACGGTATCGGTTTTGGTACAGCCATTGGCCGTGGCCGATAATACATAAGTGGTAGTGGTGGTTGGGCGAGCAGTGGTAAGGGGCGAAGTGGGGTCCGCAATGCCTGCGGCGGGAGACCAAGAGTACACGTTGGCCGGAATGCCGCCTATCAGAAAGTTATCAATACCGGCCCACCAAGCCCATTCGCCGCCATCATCATACACAAAGCGAAGGTGCAAGCTAGGGTTTTTATAAGGAGCCAAGTCAAAAGTACGGTTTACAAAGCTGGCCCAAGTGG
>CAYYZT010000261.1:0-349 GCA_964476015.1 uncultured Chitinophaga sp. | reverse complement strand
CCGATTTGGTTGGCGGTATAGGTAGCCAGGTTTTGATAAGCCACACCGTCCCAAACCTCCACACTAAAGCTGGTTACGGGATTGAGCGTAAGTTGGCGGAAATGCAAATCCATGTTCACCAAAAGAATGCTGTACTGCGTAGCATCGAAAGGCGGTGAAAGCAAAGCGGTGCGGTTTATGGCAAACTCGCCCGCATCGTCGTCGTTAAAGTGGGCCAAGCACGATCCGTTCATGCCCGACCCGCCGCCATAGCTAGGTATGCTAACCTCCCAAGTGCTGTTACCCAATAGCGCAGTAGTAACCCATCCGGTAGGCAGGGCGCAACTATTGAAGTTTTCCAATTGTACCA
>CAYYZT010000260.1:759-5084 GCA_964476015.1 uncultured Chitinophaga sp. | reverse complement strand
CCGGCGTGGCCCCCATAGCTTTGCGTACACCAATTTCCTTGGTACGCTCGGCCACGGAAATGAGCATAATATTCATTACCCCTACGCCCCCGGCAAACAGGGTGCCCAAGCTTACTACCAATATAATAAGGTTGATGCCCATAAACAGGCCGCTAAACTTGGCCGACATAGTAGCGGCATTAAAAGACCCCACCGCACGCACATCGTCAGGGTTGGCGTTGTGCCTGCCCAATAGTATCTTTTTTACTTTCATCTCCACCTCTGCCGGGTCGTAGCCGGGCTTTACAGAGAGGGCAAACCACCCTACGTATTCGCCCCAGTTAAACACCCTTTGGAACGTGGAAAAAGGAATAATCAACGTGTTTTGCTCCTGTATGGCCTCATGCCCCTGCTTGGCCGATTCAAACACGCCCACCACCTGGAAGAACATACCTTGCACTTTGATATAGGAGCCAAGTATTTCCTCGTCAGGCTTATAAAGTTCTTTTACCAACTGGGTACCGATAACACATACCTTGCGCCTTTGCTGCATGTCAAAATCGTTCAGGAAGCGGCCCTGCTGTATCCGAAATTTCTGTATGTGGAGATAATCGGGCACATCGCCAGCCACTGTATAGTTGCCCATTTTGTTATTGCGGCCCACGCTGTTTTCCTCGCCATAGCCACCAAGTTGGCCGCGCTGGCAGATGTATTTCAGTTCGGGCACTTGGGTACGGAGGGCGGCTACGTCGCCATTTTTAAAATTGAACATGCGCCCCGGCTTGAAGCCTTTATAGGGCATGGTGGTTTTTTGTGGCCAAATGAACATGCAGTTCATGTCGAAGCCCATGAAGCTTGCATTGAGGCCATTGCGCAACCCGTTGCCCGCGCCCACCATCAGCACCAGCATAAAAATACCCCAGAACACGCCGATACTCGTTAACAGCGTGCGCAGCGGGTTCCGCGCCATGGTACTCAATATTTCGCGTAGCTTATCGATGGTTTATTGTGGTTTATCGGTTGATTTGTTAATCTGTTTATCGGTTAGCTGATTGTTGGCTGTTCTATTTTAGTAAATTGATTACTTTTTGATCAGTCCTTTATGCTTAATAATTGAAGATGTTGTTAACTGATGCACCAGTAAACCGATAAACAGATTAACAAATCAACCAAATCACTAAACATCCTTAATTGCCGTTATCGGGTTTACCCTTGCCGCGCGTATGGCGGGTATCAACCCGGCCAGCACGCCTGCCACTATCAATATCACGGTGGCTATTATGGCCACTTCCAAGTCCACCTCCGGCTTGCCCATAAAGCTGCTGCTTTGGCCGTGCTGGTCGGTAGTTACATCGCCCATTGCGCTGGCCACCAGTTCAATCAGCCCGATTCCGGCCAAAAGCCCGAGGTAGCCCGCAAACACCGTCATCAGCAAGGCTTCTGCCAATATCATGCTTATAATGGAGGCCGGCGTGGCCCCCAAAGCCATGCGGATGCCGATTTCGCGGGTGCGTTCCTTAACCGTTATTACCATAATGTTGCCCACCCCGATAATGCCGATGAGGATGGTCATTACGCCTACGAACCACATAAACACGTTCAGGTATCGAAAGATGGTCTTTACCCGGGCCACATCTTTTAGATTGTTGTAAAAATGCACTGCCCGCTCATCTTGTGGGTGGATGGAGTATTTGTCCATCACCAACTCCTTCACCTCTTGCTCCATTGCCTTGCTCTCCTCGTAATTATCGGTATTGAGCAACAGAATGATTTGGTCAATCTTGTTAGGCTTGTTGTATAAATACTGTGTGGTGGTAATAGGCACGTACATACGCTGCATGTCACGCTCGCCACCGGGGTCGTCGAACACGCCCACCACTTTGTACATAATGCCGTTTACGGCAATAAACTTACCTATAGCATCCTCGCCCGGTTCAAAAAGCTGTGAATAGGCCAATCGGCCCAATACGGCCACTTTTTTCTTTTGGGCGATGTCGGTTTCGTTAATATAGCGGCCCTGTGTCATGGTCAGGCTTTCCAAGTACCGATACCCCGGCGTTACGCCGATAAGCTCGAAAGAGGTGCTGCGCTTGCCGTAAGTAATGGTGGGTGCCAGCCGCCAATAGTTGTTGCGCGCCGAGCCGCTTTCTATATTGGCCGCAGAACCGAGCAGCCAAGGCAAGTCGTTGTTTTCCAATTGTATTTCCCTACCGGGCTTGTAGCCTTTGTAAGCCATGCTGGTGGTGCCTACGTTTACCCACAGGCTGTTTTGGGCATCGCCGGCAAAGTTGGCCTCCGTGCCGTTGCGCCACGATTTCACCACGCCCATCAATATTACCAGCATGAAAATACCCCAGGCAATGCTAAATGCCGTGAGCACCACCCGCAGCGGGTTGCGCGCCATAGTGCTGATGATTTCCTGCCAGCGGTCGAACATGTTACAAAGGTAGGGAAATGGTTTCGGGGCGGGGTAGCACTTCCGTCTATGAAAACGGTAAGGTGGGCGAATTTTGGTATAAGTACTTCAGTTGGAATACCTCTCCCCTAGTGGACTAATCAAACCGTTAAAAACCTATCTTCCACATAGGCCACGCATAAATCAACGGTAGCTTGGATGCCTTGCCTGTGCGTGCGCTCCACGCCGTGGCTGGCGCTTACGCCGGGGCCGATAAGCCCAACCCGCAGGTTCTTGCCCGCCCGTAGCGCGGCAGAGCCGTCGGAACCATAAAACGGGTACACATCGATAACATAGGGTATTTCGCGAGCCTCGGCCAATTGTACCAGCTTTTTGCGGAAAGCGTAATCATACGGGCCACTACTGTCTTTGGCGCAAATGGAGCAATGCGTTTCCTTTCCGGTACAGCCATCGCCCACCACGCCCATATCTATTACCAGCATCTCGTCGGCGGTTTCGGCATAGCCGCCCGTGCCGCCGTGGCCCACTTCCTCGTAGTTGCTGAAATAAAGCTCTACAGGCACATCCCAGCCTCGCTCTTTGGCAATTCGGGCCAGTTCGAACAACACTAGGCATCCGGCCTTATTGTCCATAAACTTGCCTTTGATAAACCCGCTCTTGTACTCGGTATAATGCGGCTCGAAGCAAACAAAATCGCCCACGCGTATGCCGAGCTGCTTTACATCGCTCTCGCTGGTTACCACTTCGTCCAAGCGAACATGCATGGTATCTAGCTCCCGCTTGGTCGAAGAGAGGTCTTTGTTTACGTGCGAGGCAGGGTTGTTGAGCAACAGGGTGCCATTGTAAGCATGCCCGTCCAAAGTGCGCACCCTCAGGTAGCTGCCCTCATAGGCATTGAGCGATACCCCACCGATGGTGGAAATACGTAACGTGCCATCGCTCTTGATGCCGGTAACTATGGCACCGAGCGTATCCACGTGGGCGGCTATCACCAGTTGCGGTGCTTCGCCCAAGGCACAGCGCACCGCACCTTTATTGGTAAACTCCGGTTGCCAGCCATAGCTTCTCAGCAGATCATAAATATATACGCCGGCTTCTTCGGTATAGCCAGTGGGCGAATCTATGTTCACCAAATCTTCGAGGGTCTTATAGTCGAGCATGGGGCAAAGATATGTGCTGATTTGCCGATGTGCTAATGTGCCAATGGCAAAATCCATAGAGGTTATTCGATAACATTATTATTCTTTCAGCACCATATCGATGCACATTACCGCAGCCATGATAAGGATACGCAAATCGTTATTGGCAGGTACTTTTTCGTCGATGCTCAATACATAGTTATCGGCAGTGGTGAAAAGCTCCTTGCCTAAACCAGCCCATTTTTTGGTAACATGGGCAAATTCCATATTGTCTCGAACGAACTTAAAGTCCCACCCGCTCCATTTACCTTTCAGGGAGCACAATACTTGGTCGTTGGCATCTAATACATCGAACTTGCCACCGATAGAGAAAAATTTCTGCTTAAACTGACCGACCAATCGGCCGTTTTCGTCAAACACCTCCACTTTTGACAATATAAAAGTGGTTCCCCGTTTTACATTCAATACCAAGTCTCCGTTAGTGGTGCGTATCTCCACATTGAACGGGGTCATGCGCTTATAGTCAGTAAAGCGAAACATCTTGGTAAAGAAGCCAAGATCCGGTTCGCGACAAGTAAGGATGTGCTCTTGGGTAGCCGCATCGAAAATATCGAAGTTGTTGGCTGCCTTAAACATACCAACGTGTTCTTTTACGAAAAACAGGTTTTTATTGAGCGTAGGGTGCATAGCTTGCGTTTGCCCCAAAGATATTACAGTTAGGTTACTTTGTTTTCAACTGGCTGCTTTAAAACAGATAATATACAGGCCACACCTATATGGCACTACCTACG
>CAYYZT010000260.1:0-717 GCA_964476015.1 uncultured Chitinophaga sp. | reverse complement strand
CCGCCGCTATACCCGCCACTAGAGCGGCCTCCGCCCGAAAAACCGCCGCCGCTGGAACGGCCGCCACCTGAGTATCCTCCCGAAGAACGACCGCTGCCGCCAAAGAAACCACCACCGGAAGAGCGACCACTACCGCCACTAAAAACAGGGCCAACAATCACTGCGCGGGCTTGTTGCTTTCTGCGTTCTTCCGCCTGGCGCGCCTCGTAACGCTCCCTGGCCGATTGCTCCACATTCCTTAAATCCCTATTGATATCATCCAGCAACCTGCGCAGAGCAAAAATCTCTCCCGCATCCAACAAAGTTTTGGCATGTTCCAACCGTTGTTTCAGGGTTGATACATCGTCGCCCTTTACCATACTACCATACTGTACGTTTAAGCTGGATATACGGTTTTGGATAGCGGCCAAATCCGTTTCGCAGGCCGCTTCCAGTTGTAGCAGTTCTTCGTATTTTGCTTCGGCAGCCACCAACATAGCATCCACTTCGTAAGCCGCTTGCAGGTCCATCAATAATTTCCAAGCCTCTTCATAACGCTGCTCGGGCGAATCGAATTGTCGCAGGGCGGTTTCCAGCACTTCCCTACTATACTGTTGCTGTGGCAATTGGCGTAAAGGATACAACACGGTGGCCTTTTCGTCCTTGCCATACTTTTTTACTTTGGCCAGTATATTTTGAACCCCGCTGTGGTTATTAACATCAAACCCTTCCACAAGG
>CAYYZT010000259.1:3455-5091 GCA_964476015.1 uncultured Chitinophaga sp. | reverse complement strand
GTCGCCTGAAGTGTGGTTGGTAATAACCAGCTTGTTGCAATCGGTAAGGCTGTACGACACGCTATCGTCGGCAGCGGTGTGCATCCAGCCATTGGCGGGGTCGGTTTCCATCAACCTCCCGTCAGACTTAAACATGATTTTATTGTCGCTTTTATGGGTGCCTTGGGCCGACCACCATTTGTCCACCATTTCCACTTCAAAAACCTCGCAGCTTGGGCGCAAAATGTCGTTGTTCAACGAACAAGCGTGTACCAACGCGAATACCATAGCAAGCATAGTCAAATAAATCGCTTTCCTCATAATCAATCTCCTCCGTTTATAGTTTTTTCAATCCTCCACAATTCCAATTGTTCCCTTTTACGTTATATTTAAATTCTTGTTTCGTAAAAATGGAACGATTATCGCTTTATCTGTCCGTTAATTAATACGATTGTTCACGTTTGTCAACAGTAAGTTTTATGATTCGTCTTACGTTATTGATTTTCAGTGGTTTATTTTTAGCTTGCTCTGACAAGGCTGATAATAAAACACCCAACGAACTGGGAATTTCTTTGCCCAACGGGTTTAAAATTTCCGTTTTTGCCGATGATGTGCCCAATGCTAGGGGCATGGCGATAGGTGCTAACGGCACCCTTTTCGTTGGCAGCAAAAGCGAGGGCAAGGTATATGCGGTGGTGGATACCAACGCCGATTTCAAGGCCGACAAAGTTTACACGCTTGCCAAAAACGTGAAACAACCCGCTGGCGTGGCTTTCCACAACGGCCACTTGTATTATAGTGCCATCAGCAAAATATTTCGGCTGGATAATATAGAGGCTAACTTGGAGAATCCGCCCACGCCAGTGCTGGTAACGGACCGTTTCCCTACCGATGAGCACCACGGCTGGAAGTACATAGCCTTCGGCCCCGATGGCAAACTTTACGTGCCCGTGGGCGCGCCCTGCAACATTTGCGAGGAGGAGGATTCCATCTTCTCCACCATTACCCGCATCAACCCCGACGGCAGCGGGCTGGAGATTGTGGCGCACGGCGTGCGCAATACCGTAGGCTTCGGCTGGCACCCGCAAACGGGCGAACTGTGGTTTACCGAGAACGGCCGCGACTGGCTGGGCGACGATACGCCGCCTTGCGAACTGAACCGCGTGGCGCAGGTGGGCCAACATTACGGTTTCCCTTATTGCCACGGCAACGATATTGTGGACCCGGAATTTGGCTCTGGCAAAAACTGTAGCGATTATGTAAAGCCCGTGCAAAATCTCGGCCCGCACGTGGCCCCGCTGGGCATGTTGTTTTATACGGGCAGCATGTTCCCGGCGGAATACCGCAACCAAGTACTGATAGCCGAACACGGAAGCTGGAACCGCAGCACCAAAATTGGCTACCGGGTAACGATGGTGAAGCTAAACGGAAACCAGTCGGGCGGATACAGTGATTTTGCCACGGGCTGGCTGGATGGCGACAAAGTAACTGGCCGCCCGGTGGACTTGGTGCAGTGGCACGATGGCTCCGTGCTGCTAAGTGACGACCATGCTGGGAAGATATACCGTATTTGGTACGAGTGATAGACTTGGTTTCCTTATCGTAGACTTTCTATTTGTACCGTGGACTGTAGACTGTCGGCCGTCGACCAAAAAAG
>CAYYZT010000259.1:0-3445 GCA_964476015.1 uncultured Chitinophaga sp. | reverse complement strand
AAAAAAGTCTATCGGCCACTACTAAAGCTCTGCGTGCGGATTTCGTCAACCAATGCCCGTTTGGTATCGCCTTGGCCAAAGTGGATGTAGTTGCCCTTGCCGCTATTGGCCATACGGCGCATTAGTTTTTTGCCTTCCGGTATGTCGCCGAAACCAACCACGGAAAGGATAATGCCCTTCTCGGTATGGCGTTTTATATCGCCCAGTAGTACGTTGGCATCAAAGCTCGGGTTGTTGAACTCCCCGTCGGTGGATACGATGAGCTGGTTGTTGCCGCCTTGTATAAAATTTTGCTGCGCGAGGTCGTAGCCCATCATAATGCCCTTGGTGCCGTTGGTGTAGCTAATGGTGCGCATACTGTCAATCATAGCATAAATGTATTCCTTATTGCTGGCAGCGGTAGTGGGCACATGTACCGTGGCTTCTTTGCTAAAGATGATGATGGTTACCTTGTCCACGTCTCGCAGCACCGATACTAGCTCTTTCATGCTCTCCTTTAGTTTCGGCAGCTTGGTGGAGGAGCGCATGGAACTGGACACATCCAACACAAACACTATGTTGTTGGGTTTGAAATGGCTGCCAAGGCTGCCCTCGGCGGTAAAATCGGATGTTGGGGCCGTTGTAGGCGCGGGGGCAGGTGTAGGGTTGGGGGCGGGTGGCGCAGGGGTGGGAGCTTCTTCCTCTGGGTCGATAATCCAAGGTTCCTCCACCGTGGGCGCAGGCGTTGGGTTGCTGGGCGGCAGGGTAGGGGCGGGGCTTAAAGCTATCACTGGTTCTTCCACGTAAATAGGCTTGCCCAGCTCGAAAACGATGCGGCCTTGGTGCGGGGCCAAGTTGCCGCGCACATAAAAGGTGTTGTACCCGCTGGCCGATACCTCCACTTGGTAGAAACCCACGAAAACGCGCGTAATGTACAGCCCGCCTTTATCCGTGCGGCCCTGTATGGTGTTTATCTCCGGCGAAAGTATTTTAACGGTGGCACCTTCTATCGGTTTTTTGGTAATGGAGTCTATTACTTGAAACTCCTGGCTGTACATTTTGTCCTCGTCGCTCTTGGGGCCTACCGTGGGGCAGGTAGTGAGCGCGCCGTTGGCAAAAGAGCGGATGTCGCCCTTCACGGTCAGTTCCATGGGCGTGCCGCTGTTGCTGGTATAGAGGATAACGGTACGGTTAAAGGAGCCTTTTTTCTCGGTGTAATACTGCACTTTTACTTCCACGCTGGCCCCCGGTTTTATGGCCCCTTGGGGCAATTGTACCAGCACGTCTTTGGCAGGGAAAGAAGGCAGGAACACCATATCGGCCTTCGTGTTGTTGGTAATGATGAAAGTGGCGGGCGGGTTGTTCCACAACTCCACGCTGCCGAAATCATATACCTTGCGGTCAACCTTTTGCGCCAGCAACATGCCGGGCAACAACAACAGCACCCAAACCCATAATTTTTTCATATGCGCCATCTAACCAAAGTTATGCCATAAATGCATCTATCATCTATAAGGTATTAAACGGGGAAAGACAGATGGATATTGGGTCAATCAAAATCGCACCCTGCACAACACCGGCAGGTGGTCCGAAGGGTAATAGCCGTGATGCGCTTCGGTAATGACTTGGTACGATTGTACGCTTACGGCACCGTTTACCAAGATATAATCTATGCGGGGGCAGGTCTTATTATTTACATCGAAGCCGCAAAAAGTGGCCTCGCCGTCTTTTTTATTGGCCAACGTGTAAGCATCAAATAGCACGTACTCTGCCGAGGTGGCGTTTATTTCCGTATACGGCTGGCTATCGGGCGTAAAGTTAAAATCGCCCGAAACGATAACGGGCAGCCCGCCGCACATTTCGCGTATCTGCTTTTTCAGCAACAGCACGGAGTAGTACCGCGCCTGCTCGCCCTTGTGGTCGAAGTGCGTATTGAAGAAATAAAACTCCCGGCCCGTTTTTATCTCTTTCAGTTTTACCCAACTGGCTATGCGGGTAATGGCGGCATCCCAGCTTTTGCTGCCGGGGTCGTGCAGTTTTTTGCTCAGCCAGAAAGTACCGCTATCCAACGCCGCGTAAAGGTCTTTTTTGTAGAGGATGAGGCAATGCTCTCCCTTGCTTTTGCCATCGTCGCGGCCCACGCCATAGTGGCCGTAGCCCTTCATTTCTTTAACAAGGTATTGCTTCTGCTCCGGCTTTACTTCCTGCAAGCCCACGAGGCCCGCCCCGGAATGGCGGATTACCTCCACCACCCGCTCCTTACGTTTGGGCCAAGCATTGCGGCCATCGCTGGCGGTGTTGAGGCGTATGTTGTAGCTCATGGCCACAATATCCAAACTATCGGCCCACAACGTTGCGGGCACCAGCAGCAAGGCAAGCAACAAAAACCTTATCATAAAGTGTGCGGTTGGTACAGCAAACTTAACGGTTGTAGCGGAATAATAGGGAAGTATGCGGAAAGGTTAACGTTACTTAGGCAAATTGGAAAAGGCCTCTTCCATATCCAAGGTTATGGTGCAACCGCCATGCAAGTTAAAAGTAGCATCCGCGCCCTGTTCCGTATATTTATCTTCCTCTAAAGTAAACACAGTGTAATGTTTGCGTATCGGGTCGATAATCATATAATACGGCACGCGTTGCTCTTCATAAATGCCAAGCTTGGTGTTCCTATCCTTCATGCTGGAAGAGGGCGAAACTATTTCGATAATAACGGCGGGGGCTTTGGTAATGGTAGTGCCTTTTTCGTCATCGCACAAAATGGTAACGTCGGGCCGAAGCACGGTAAAATTATCGATTACCCAATCTGTTTCGTAAACCACCCGACAGTTGCCGCAACTGCCCTTTAAACCACGTAAGGCATTGGTTATCTGCACCGTCAATTCCACACCCAAAAATTGGTGCTGTTTGGATGGTGCGGGAGACATGGCCGAGGGCACCCCGTCAATAAGCTCCCAATCGCCTTCCCAACGAAGGTAATCCTCAACGGTATAGTTTGGAAGATATCTTTGCGCACGCATAATACAAATATAGCCAAAATCACGCCATCATACCACATTCACCTCCGGCACTATGGCAATGCCGAACTTGTCATTTACCGATTGTTGTATCTCCAGTGCCAGTTGGTATATTTCGTTGCCGGTGGCACCGCCGTAGTTTACCAGCACCAACGCCTGCTGTGCATGCGAGCCCGTGTTGCCCACGCGCTTGCCCTTCCAGCCGCATTGCTCTATCAACCATCCGGCGGGTACCTTTACTTGCCCGTTCGGGGCAGGGAAATTGGGGATGAGCGGATGTTGGTTTTGCAGTTGCTTAAATTGCTCCCACGGTATCTCCGGGTTTTTGAAGAAACTGCCGCTGTTGCCCAGCACCTTCGGATCGGGCAGCTTGCTCTGGCGTATCTTGATTACGGCATCGCTCACGTCCCTTACGGCGGGCTCCCACGCCCGCATGTCTTCCAAGGTGCGCT